>JBEGVQ010000057.1:0-12125 GCA_041178345.1 Acidobacteriota bacterium
TGGCCGGCGGCCGTGAATGAACCTGTTTCGGCGATTGCTCTTATGATTTCCAGTTGTCGAAGGTCCACAACACACTCCCAGATTGCATGAGAGCATATATCTCCGGCCGAGATGGATTCAAGGTCAACCATGGCCCGCGCTTGTTGAGCGCGGCCCACGCTTGCTCAGCGCGGCCCGGGCTTGCTGAGCACCGCGGTCGTGCGAGCCACCGCCTCGGCCAGGTAGTGCTCGTCGAGCTCGATGCCCACGAAGTCCACCCCCACCGCCGCCGCCGCGACGGCGCTGCTGCCCAGTCCCAGGAAGGGATCGACCGCCAGGCCCACGCGCTCGACGCCGTGCAGCTTCAGGCAGTACGCCGGCAGCCGCCACGGGAACGTCGCCGGATGCGGCCGTTCCTTGTCGCGGCTCTGGATGGTCTCGTAGGGGATGAACCAGGTATTGCCCCGGCAGCGCAGGCCCGACTCGGCCTGCTGCCAGCGCGTCAGGTTCGACCTGTCCTGGTACTTGACGCCGACCGCGCGCCGATCGAGGCGCGTCCGGCCCGTTGGGCTGAAGTGGAACACGAACTCGTGACAGTCGTTGAGGAAACGGTCGCTGTTGATGGGTTTGTAGTGGCCCACCGCCAGGTCGTCGGTCAGCCCCGAGCGGGCGCCCGCCAGGGATTTCTCGATGGCGATGGATTTCACCCAGTGCAGGATGTTCTGGAGTTCGAGGTGTGGCCGCACCGCCTGGGCCACGTCCAGCGCGGTCCAGGGGGCCTTGGGCTTGGCGCCAACGTTCAGGAACAGCGATCCCTCCTGGGCCAGCACACGTTTCACCGCCTGGATCCAGGCGCCGGTCCAGGTCAAATACTCCGGCCGCGGCTGGGTGTCATCGAACGACCGATACCGGATGCCCAGGTTGTAGGGCGGCGACGTGACGACCGCGTCAACCGAGGCAGGGGAGAGGCGGCCGAGAATGTCGAGGGCGTCGCCGTGGAAGAAGCGCAGCCGCTGGCGGCCGCGACGCAGGTCGGCAAAGGGTTTGGGAAGGCGAGGGGGCACGTCGGTACGATTGTACCGTGGGCCGTACAGGCATGCTCCGGCTAAAGCCGGAGACTACATCGAATTGCTAGGACGCTCGAGCGGCCGGCGTGGTCATGGCGACGGCGGCAAACCGCTCGCGCTCGGCCGAGACCGTGTGGTTCCGGCGGTGCGCGTGGCTTTCACAGCCCACGCCCTTTTCTTCCACGTAAGCGACCTCGCGCGTGCTGGCGACGTCTCGGTAGCGACCGACCACGCACCCGCACGACAGCGTCGAGAATCCGATTATGCGAACGACGCTCATTCGAAATGCTCCTCCTGTTACCGATTGTTAGCAAAGGCCATGCCGTCGCCACGGCCGTACCTTTTCAGTCGCGTAGCCCGGGGCGTGCGCTGACAGACGTCTTGAGCGTGTCACTTCTTACACACTCGATTGGACGGATCTCCACACGCGATTCCGACCGCTGAGCAGTATTCGGCGAAGTTGGATCAGACTTCAGTCAATTGGATGGGATCGCGGTGGAGGCGTTCCCCTTCGTGCGGTTGCCGGTCAGCGCGGCGATTGCATGGAGGCGAGACCGTCGCGCGCGGACTGGTTGGTGGGATCCACCGTCAGCGCTTCGGAGAAGTACAGCAGCGCCCGGTCGCGATTGCCGGCCTGCAACTCGAGCATCGCGAGGTTGGTATAGGTGCCGGGTTCGCGGGCGTCGGCCTTGAGCGACGCCTGGAACGCGGTGCGGGCGGCGTCGGCCTGGCCCATGCTCGCGAGGGACACGCCCAGCAGGTTGTGAGCCTTGGCGTTGCCGGGGTCAAAGCTGAGCGCGTTTCTGGCCGCCTGTGCCGCCATGCCCAGCCGGTTCTGCATGAAGAACAGCGACCCGGCGTAGTAGTGCGACCAGGTGTTCTTGGGAGCCTCGGCCACCAGGCGCGCCACCACGGGTTCGAGGCGAGCGGCGTCGCCCTCGTCCGACAGCACCGACGCCAGCTGCTCGAGGGCCGGCACGTGGCTGGGATCCTGCTGAAGCAGGCTGAAGGGAATGCGGACGGCCTCGTCCACCGCGCCCTGGGAGGCCAGCACCCGCGACAGGGCCAGCTTCGCCGCCGTATTGGCCGGCGCGGACGCCCACCTGGCCAGTGCGGCCTTTGCATCGTCGATTCGGGTGAGCGCCGCCGCCGCCCGAACCAGTCCGTCGAGCGAGACCGGGTCGGTGGCGTCGATCTCGAGCGCCCGCGTGAAGTCGTCGTAAGCCGGACGGTGCGCCTCGGACCGCAGGAACATCAACCCCCGGTTCCGGTGCTGGGCCGCCGTGGCAGCCAGGCCGGCAGCAGTCACCGCCGCTGGCTTCGGACTGCGGCCGGCCAGTTCGCGAAGGGCCGCGGCGTTGTCGTCGCGTGACAGGCCGAAGATGTTGCGTGGGCCCGAGAACTCCAGGAGCGAGCGATCGTCGGTTTGCAGCGGAGCGCCGTTCGCCCAGGCCTTGAGCGCGGCGCCCTGGGCCACGAACAGGGAGGTCACCGCGTACGGATCGGCGGCGCCAACCGAGGCCAGATCCGCTGCCACTCCTGGACGGTGCCAGGCGGCCGCGAGGCCGGCGATGCGGCCGTCGATCGGCTCGCTCGACCCGATCAACAGCACGTCGGCATCGCCGACCAACCACAACGAGCCGTCGGGAAACACCGTGAGGAACGTGGCCACGATCGAGCGCAGGTCGTCGCTGCTGATGTCGTAGGTGTGCGCCCACTGGCACAGCATGCCGCCGGGCGCCAGGCGCGCCCGGGCGCCGTCGAAGAACTCGCGCGTAAAGAGCGAGGCAATGCCCGCCATCCACGGGTTAGACGGCTCCGACACGATCACGTCGTAGGTGTCGCGGCCAAGCATCAGGTGGGTGCGGCCGTCACCGACCACGAGGCGCGTGCGCGGGTCGGCCAGGGCACGGTGGTTCTCGGGTTCGAAGAACCGCGATGCGTCCACCACTTCAGGCGAGATCTCCAGCACGGTGGCGGCGTCGAGCGGATGGGTGAGGGCCGAGCCCAGCGTCACGCCACTGCCCAGGCCGAGAATGGCGACCCGCTTCGGGTTCGGATGCAGCAACAGCGGCACGTGGGCGAGCAGCCGCTGCGTCAGCATGTCGCCGGCGTTCGAGGCATCCACCTTGCCGTCGATCGACAGTGACACCGTGCCGGCCAGCCGCCGGACGGCGACGGTTCCGCTCGCGCCTTCGCGGTAGGAGAGCAGTTCACCTGCCGCCAACGAGGTCGCCAGGCTGGGCCCGCGCATCGCGGCGGCATACTTGTAGCCGCCGCTCGACAGCAGCAGCCGATCCCACTGCGGCAGCGTGAACCCCGCCAGCAGCACCACGCCAGCGAGGCCGTAGCCGGCCATGCGGCCACGGCCCTGGCCCGCCATCACCAGGATCGCGATGGCCGCGGCCGCCAGGATCGCCGCCACGACGCGGATGGTCAGGTGCAGGCCAATCTCCGGCACGAGCACGAATCCGGCCAGCAGGGCCCCGGCGATGGCGCCAATCGTGTTCACCGCATAGATGCGGCCGAGTGATTCGGTGATGGTGTCATCGCGCCCGCCGGCCAGGGCGACGGCAAACGGAAACGCCGTGCCGAACGCGATGGTCATGGGGAGCAGCAACACGATGACCATCAGCCCCTCGCGCGCCAGCACGTCGTTGAACTGGTACTCGGGCCGGGCGACCACTTCGGCAATCGTGAGCAGCGCCCAGTCGACCGCCGAGGCCGCTGCCAGCGCCAGCCCGGCGCTGACGAGCAGGCCGATCGCGAGGCCGACCGAGGCGTGGCGCACGCGCGCCACCACTCGCGAGCCGATCGCCGCGCCAACGGCCAGGCCGACGATGAAGATTGCCACGACCAGGCTGAAGGCATAGGTGGTGGGACCGAGAATCTGCACCAGCAGGCGCGTCCACACCACCTGCAGCGTGAGCGAGGCAAACCCCGACGCGCCCAGGGCCAGGGCCGCCAGCCACGGGCGGCCGGTGGCACGGAGGGCCGAGGCTTTAGCCTCGGCCGTTTCGACCCGATCCGTGCGGCCGGGACTAAAGTCCCGGCCCTCCGTACCACGCGCAATCGCATAGGCGCCGGCTGCTGCCGCCACGTTCAACGCGACGCCGATCCACGTCGATCCGCTCAGTCCAAGGGCGGGAATCAGGACGAAGCCCGCGAGCACGGCGCCCATGGCGGCTCCCAGGGTGTTGGCAGCGTAGAGGCCGCCGGCTTCCTGCGCGGCGTGCGCGGCGTCGCGCACGATCCAGCGCGAGGCAATCGGAAAGGTCGCGCCCATCGCCGCTGCCGGCACTGCCAGCAGCATCACGCTGGTGCCGAGCCGGAGCAGCGCGAAGGTCGTGCCGCCTTCGCCGTCGGCATACGCACCGACCAGTAACGGCCGAAGGGTTTCAAGCGCCAACGGCAGCAGCAGTGCGAGCACGGCGATGGCCAGTTCCAGGCCGGCGTAAACCATCAGCGCGCGTTGAGGACTGAGGCGGGCGCCCCGGCGGCCGGCGACGGCCGCGCCCACGGCCAGGCCGCCCATGAAGGCGGCAAGCACGGTGCTGGCGGCGGCAATGCCGTGTCCCATCTGCAGCGTGAGCAGCCGGGTCCAGACCACTTCGTAAATGAGGGCTGCGGCGCCGGACACCGCAAACAGGAGCAGGAACGCACTACGCCGCATCACAGACAGAGTATCAGAGCTAATGTGCCTAAGGTGCCTGGGGTGCGGCAGGCCTGTAGAGCGTCAGGTGCTGATCACGCTGCACCTCTTCGAGGCGCCACGCATTGATCACGGCCTGGGCGGATTCCTCGGAAACGAAACGGGAATCGATCACCACATAACCGAGTTCGGTCCCCGTGACAAAGCCGTCGCCGCGTTGCGCTAGTGCCGCGATATCCTCGGCCGACAGCGGCTGTGATTCGCTCATCTTCATCAGGAGGGCGAGGGTCGGCCGCTCGGTTCGCATGCGCTCGGCCCGCTGCCGTGAGATCCGCGACAGGTACCCGCCAATGATGCGCTTCTCGTGACGGGTCTGGTTGAACTGAGATCGAGGCCGGAAGTTGCCGATCGACGACGTGCCGTCGCGTACGCCAAATGGCAGCGACAAGACGCGCACGTCGCGCGGGTCCGCAGCAATGGTGTCGTACACGGGCGAGATCGCGGCTGAGTAGAGCGTGCGTGGCGCCGGCCAGAGTTCGATGGCCAGCAGGATGGCCACGAAGGCCGTGATGGCGCGCCGCCGCCGCGGCCAGCGCTCGCCAAGCGCCGCGAGCGAGCCGGCCAGCAGGACCGCCAGGCCCAGGGCGGCGACGATGGCAAAGCGGGTGGGGGTGCGCGCCAGGCTCATGGGCGTGACGTAGCGCAACAACGCCCATGGCCCAGGCACGTGGGTGTTAATCCCCGCAAAATAAATGAACGGCCCCAGCGCGAGCAGGGTGAAGCCGATCGTGAGCCACCACCACCCGATCCTGGGCCGGTACTTCGCCAGCCAGACGGCCGCCGCGACCACGATGAGGGCCACGAGGCTGAACGACGCGGTGTATTCGACGAACTGTGTCGGCGCGGTGGCTTGCTGGTCGCCGAAGAGCATCCGTGTGATCGGATGGTTGGGGTTCGGGGTCACGAACGACAGCAGGTCCACACCGCGGGGACTGCTGCGCCAGAAAATCTGAGGGCTGACGAAGCGGCCATCGATCATGCGTTCCACCGTGCCATAGAGGACCGGGGAGAGCGGGCCGACGCAGGCCAGCACGCCGACGATCGCTGCCTTGATCGGCAGCGGGCCGAAGTCCGGAATCCGCGTCAGCCGCGGTCGCCACCACACGGCGAGCCGCGCCATCACCAGTACGGTCAGCACCAGGACCGGCGTGTACAGGCTCCGCATGCGGATGCCGACGCCCAACACCTCGAACTCGCCGCCGCGGCCGAGCGCCAAACCCGCGACGAGGCCGCCGATGCAGACGATCAGCACGTCGAGCAACCAGACCCACGGCCGCCGGGCCGGCGGCGCCGGCGCACGCGTGAACCGTACCGTGGTCGTGATGACGTACAGGACGGTGATCATCACGCAGTACACGCCGTAGTAGGCGTCGCAGAGCGCCGCCCACGCCACGCACACACCCACCAGCGCGGCGCGACTGGGCGTGCGGTGTTTCTCGGCATGCATGAGGGCCCAAATAAACGCTGGCAGCGCGGCCGCGGCTGCCAGGCTGAAGTGACCGGTGCTGCGCGCGACCAGCACCGGCGACCAGGCAAACGCCACGCCGGCGATGAATGCCTCGACCCGAGTGGCCGAGGTCGCCGCCCGCGCCAGCCCGTACGTCATGAGCGAGGTCAACACGCTCATCGCCAGGTAGACAAGATTGAAGGACGCCACCACGCCAACGAGCGAGATCAAGGGCAGCGCGAGGAGGTTGAGGAAGACCGTGTAGTTGTGCTGCGACAGGTCAATCCGCCCGGTGAGCGAGAGAATCCGCTCGGTCCCGAACGGGTTATTACCCCTCAGCACTTCCTGGTGGAAGACCCACTGGTTCCAGATGTACACACTGGTATCGCCCCCGGGATCACCGGTCAGGTGAGTCCCAAGTTGGATGGGCAATGGCCACGTGAGGGCGATGGCGACCAACACGAAGCCGAGCACGACGGCGAGCAGGGAGGCACGCTCTCCTCGCATACGGGCGCAGGGCAGTTGTATCACAGCGGGCGCCGCCGCCGAGCCCCACGGGCCCCGTATACGCAACGAGGCAGGTGGACGAATCCACCTGCCTCGTTGGGTAGTACGCGGCCCGCCCTAGCCGGGCCCCGCGCGCGGCAGCCGCGCGTGGGTGGCTAGAAGTCGTAGCGGAAGCCGACGCGAATGACGCGCGGGCTGAGAATCGCGGTGACTTCATTGAAGTTCACCGAGGTCGTGCGCACCGAGGTCGGCACGCCCGAGTTGGTCAGGTTGAAGACGTCGAACTGGAACGTCATCTTGCCGGCGCGTCCCATGCTGAACGACTTGTCGGCGCGCACGTCCATGATCGCGACGGTCGGGTAGCGATTCGCCGTGATCGGCTCGACGCGCACGGTCTGGGTGCCATCACCGGGGAACGCCACGCTGATGGTGCGGCCGTACTGCTGGCCGCTCTGGACCTTCCACGAGCCCGACACGCCGATTTCGTACGGCATGGTGTAGCGGCCGATGATCTTGTAGTTCCACAGCGTCGAGGTCTCGTGGCCGTTCTCGTCGCCGAACAGCTTGCGCGCCGGGCGGTACGAGTAGAAGCGGCCGAAGCCGGTGGTGTCGTGGAGCATCGTCGACCAGGTGTAGCCGAACGATGACAGCATCATCCACTTGCCCGTGAAGCGCCGGTTGACGGCCACTTCCATGTTGTGGAAGTCGGCGTCGGCGCCTTCGGGGTTGGTGTAGAGGCGGTCGGCGCCAATCGTGGCCGGACGGTCAAACGTCTGGAACGTCTGGTTGTCGGCCGTGGTGGCCGCGTTGTTGTCCGGCCCCGGGTCCACCAGCGTGTAGGGGATGGTGTAGGCCGGGGTGCGGATGGCGTCGATCTCGCCCCACACGTTGCGCATGTTCTTGTAGACATACGACGCGCGGCCCGAGAACGAGTTGCTGATCTCGCGCTCGAGGTTGACCGACAGCTCGTTGCTGGTCGGCCGCACGAGTTCGCGATCGATCCGCACGAAGCCGGCGCCGCCCTGGGTGGAATTGAAGGCCCCGATCTCAGCCGGGCTGTCGAGCAGACGGTTGCCGTTGAGGTCGCACTGTGTAGTGCGGGTCGCCGTGCAGGGCAAGAACGCGTAGCGCAGCTGCGCGCGGCCCACCGGGTTTTCCAGGTCGGCCAGGGTGTCGGCCGAGTTCCAGCGCGACTGGCCGGCGAACAACTTCAGCACCGTGCGGTTGTCGCCGGTCAGGTTGTAGGCCAACCCGAGGCGCGGGACGAGGGTCTTGGTGCTGGCCACCGTGCGCGCTTCGACGGTCTTCGGAGCGATAAAGTCGAGGTATCGCTGGTCGGTGAATCCCGCCAATGCCGGAATCCCGTTCGGGGTGAACTCCTGATCCTGCCACCCGTCGGCGTAGGATTCGAAGCGCAGGCCCAGGTTCAGCGTCAGGCGGTCGTTGAGCTTCCAGGTATCGTTGATATACGCCGCGTTGTAGACGACGTCGTTGATGCCCGTGACCGGCGTGTTATAGAGATCGACCTGGGCCGGGACGCCGTTGGTATCGCGGTAGAAGATGTCAAACGGCTGGTCGCGGAACAGGCTGCGGCGATCGCGCTTCCAGTCGTAGCCCATCTTGAAGTCGTGGCTGCCGGCCCACCCGTCCTGGAAATACGACAGCGTGGTGTAGAACTGTGGCTTGTAGCGCTTCTGGTCCTGGTAGCTGTCGGTGGCGCCACCGTCGAACCGCTGACTGGTGGCGGTGTCAATGCGTCCGGGGCCCCACGGGCCGTCATACAACCCGAAGTCGCGGACCGGGCGCAGCGGGAAGAAGTTGTACCAGTTGCCGTAGAGCACGTCGAGGAAGGCGCGGCTGCCCATCACGCGGGTCCACTCGACCTTCCACGGGTAGTTGCGTGACGCCTGATACTGGGCCGCCGACAGGGGCGTCGTCAGGCTGATGCCGCGCTTGTCCTGCAGCTTCTCGCGCTTGTTCAGGAAGCCGATGATCTGGTTGTTGCGGCCGACCTGGAACGTGCCCTTGAAGGTGTACTTGTTCGACAGCTTCGAGCGCTCGAGCGTGTCGCCCAGCCCAAGGATGTAGGTGTACTTGTCATTCAGGCGCCAGCTGGTGAAGAACCAGGCCTTCTGCTTGACGATCGGACCGCCGAAATTGAAGTTGATGTCGTACTGCTTCTTGGTGGGGTTGCCGCGGCTGAGCGGCGTGCGCGTGAAGAAGCCATCTTCGCTCGGCGTGTTGGCCGTCCGCAGGTAGTCCGGGACGTTGGTCTCGGCCAGCATGTCTTCGTTGAAGTAGTCGCTGTACCAGTTGCCCGTGAAGCGGTCGCCGCCCGACTTGACGCTGATGCTCAGCACCGCGCCGCCGGCGAACGAACCGGCGTCGGAACCCGCGCCGCCGACCTGGAACTCTTCGAACGACCCGAAGTCGAAGTAGCCGGCGTTGGCCGACGTGCCCTCGGTCGTGTCGATGCCTTCCATCTTGGTCTGGTTCTGGTCGTCGAAGCCGTAGGAGCGGAAGCCCGACTGGTTGCCGGTGTTCGAGCCGCCGACGTCATAGGCCGTCATCTGGATGCCGGGGGCCTGCGACATGGCCGCCCAGATATCACGAGCGTTCGGGATCTCGGTCAGCAGTTCCTTGGTGAAGTTCGTGCCCATCGTCGTCGTCGAGGTATCGACGACCGGGGAGGCGCCCGACACGGTGACGGTTTCCTGCAGCGTCGCGACATTCAACTGCTGGTCAACGGTCAGCGTCTGGTTGATGACGACGCGGACGCCGTCGCGCTTGACGTTCTGGAAGCCGGCCAGTTCGAAGTTGATTTCGTAGGTGCCCGGAGGCAGGGCGAGGAAACGGAACGAACCGTCGCCGCCGGTGACCTGTACCTGCGGCTGAATCATTGCCGGGCTTGTCGCCGTCACCGTCACGCCGGGCAGAATCGCTCCGGTGTTATCGGTGACCGTGCCGTTGATTCGGCCTCGAAAATCCTGTGCGGAAGTGGGAACTGCCATCGATAGCAGCGTCACGCACAGGCAGAACACCATCAGCCTGTTCAGCCTCATACATCGTCCTCCAACTACAACGCGAGTTATGTCGCAAACCGACGGGAACGGCACCAGAACCGGGCCCTCCTACAGCTAACACGGTAGAAACCCAAACCGTGATGACTGTAGTCGGCTCGAATGGTAGCCCTGAGACGGGGCCTTTGCAAGTGTTTGCAATCCGCGAATTTGGATCAAAAAAGGACGCGGCGGCGACTTGAAGTAGGCGCTGCACAGCAGGTGCGCGACGCAGGCGGGGGTCGCCAAAAAGCGGACGCCACGTGCCCCCAATGTGGTGTCCAGCTTTAGCCGGACTTATGTAGCGCCCGGAACTGTTCCAGCTCGGCGGTCCTCTGCCTGCGCATGGCGCGGTCGGCGTTGAGCAACCAGACCAGGAACGTGGCGTGCGGCACGCCAAGGGCCCCTAGTTCGATGGCGGTCGCTGGCGGCTGCGCCAACAGCACCGGGAGCGTGTTGACGATCGTGGCCAAAAAGAAAAGTGGGACGAACAGCGGGTGCCCCCCCGTGCCTGGCACCGCGCTCAACCGCATGGCGACCCGTTCCCACGAGGGGGTGTCAGCCAGTGGACGATCCAGCTGGCCCCCCTCCTCGTGGAACACCTGCAGGTAGCGCCCCAGGCGCTCCGCGCCGAAGTGCAAAGGCCGAATTACCTCGAAGGTTGCGAGCAGAACCAGCAGCGGGATGACCGCCGCCATGGGGTAGGGAATCCAGGCCAGCACCGCCGTGACACTCAAGGCCCATGCGGCCAGGCCGACGAGGACAAGGACGGGCCGGAGGCTTCCCCGGGCGGCAATGGTGTCCCTAAGGACGCGGTACTCGGTTGCAGCCGGTCTTTCCATTAGGGGCTTAGCTTAACCCACGGAACGATAAACCCTATTGATTCTTGGGGATAGTGTGCATACAATGCGCGCAAGTTGTTGATGCCGAAGCCCAATCGCGTCACGAAACTGGCCATGTGCCTGGTCTTTGTGGCCTCGGCCATCGTCACTCTTCCGATGCCGGTTGACGCGGCCCGGGCGCAAGCCAAGCAGGCGAAGCCGGCGGCCAAGTCGACAGCGACCAAGGCACCGGCGCGCAGCACTCCCAAGAAGAAGGCGTATTCCTCGACGGCTGCCAAAGCGCGCCGCGCGCGGTTGGCGAAGGCCCGCGCCGCGGCTCGCGCGCGCGAACTGCGTGAGTTGCAGACGCCGCGTTTCCGCGTTGACGAATTCGGCCGCGAAGTGCCGGACGTGCGCGCCGAAGCTGCCATCATTTACAACCCGACCACCGGCGAAGTGCTCTGGGAAGATCACGCGCAGGATCAGCGGTCGATTGCCAGCATCACCAAGGTGATGACGGCACTGGTGTTCCTCGAGAGTGGCGCGCCGCTCAACCAGCCTGAGACCGTGGTCCGCACCGATGTGGCGCGCGCGTCGACCACTTACCTGCGCAGCGGCTTCAAGCTGACCGCCGAGGACCTGCTGAACCTGTTGCTCGTCGGCTCCGACAATGCCGCCGCGCGCGCGCTGGCCCGCATTTCACCCTACGGCGCCCAGGGGTTCATCGCCAAGATGAACGAGAAGGCCGTCGAGCTGGGTCTCGTCAGTACACGCTACGCCGACCCGTCCGGCCTGCTGGCCGACAACGTGTCGTCCGCCTACGACCAGGCCCGGCTGATCGCGCATGCCTCGGCCGACGACCGCGTCGGCCGAATCATGCGCAAGCAGACCTATTCGACTATGGCGGGCAAGCAGGCGATTACCGCCCGCAGCACGAACCAGTTTGTCCGCAACGGTGATATCGACGTCATCGGCGGCAAGACCGGCTTCATCAACCGTTCCGGCTACTGTTTGGCGACGCTCTTGCGGCTGCCGTCAACCGGCGAGCAGGTAGCCGTGGTGGTTCTGGGCGCCAAGTCGAATGCCAGCCGCTTCTGGGAAACGCGCCATCTGTTCAACTGGATGAGCGCGCGCACCAAGGCCGTGCTCGTCGGCGAAGCGCAGCAACAGCAGCAGAACTGAAGAAGTTCCTAACTTCTCACTTCGCAAGTTTCTTCATCACCGCCGCGTCCAGCGGCAGCGTCACGATCGGATCAGCATAGGGCAGTAGCGGGCGTGACGACTTCCGGGCGTCGAGCGCCTTGAGGTAGCGGCCGCACGGCTGGCAGATGGTCACGCGGTAGACCCCATCGGCCGTGGCCATCGAGGTGATGGTTGACCGGTCCTGGTTGCCGCAGTAGGGGCAGTCGGTGGCGGCAAATACCCAGCGTACCAGGCAGCGTCCGCACACCAGCTGGCGTTCGCCGCTGGTGGTAATCACCGCAAACTCCGGCTCGCCGTTGCAGACCGGGCACGTGGCGCGGCGCCAGCTGT
>JBEGVQ010000058.1:0-5329 GCA_041178345.1 Acidobacteriota bacterium
CCGACGGCAAGTTCGTCAAGTCGTGGGGCCAGCTCGGCACGCGGCACGGTGAGTTCCGCACCCCGCACGCGATGGTGTTCGACGCGAAGGGCCGGCTGTGGGTCGCCGATCGCGGCAACCATCGCCTCGAGATCTTCGACCAGGACGGCAAGTATCTCGAGTCGCGGTACTCGTACGGGCGCATCAGCGGCCTCTTCATCCGGAACAACACGGTCTATGCGATCGACTCGGAATCGAGCCCGATGAACCACATCGGATGGCGCAATGGCGTGCGCATCGGGCCGCTGGACGAGGATCGCATTACCGGCTTTGTCGGCCCCTTCGAGCGCGAAGACCGGGGCTACCAGGGCACGGCCGGTGAAGGCGTCGCGGTGGACGCCGACGGCAACATCTACGCCGCGGAAGGACCGAACTCGATCCGCCAGGCCGGCGGCGCGTTCACCAGGTATTCCGTGAAGTAGTGCGGCGTGCGGTGAGGGCCTTCACATCAGCAGTGTGAAGGCCTTCATCTTGACGGCCATGGGGACCTTGACCGCGGTCAGCAGCTCGCTGTAGTTCTTCGACAGCGCGATCTGCTGGATGCGGGACATCGACCCCGAGGCCGTGAAGTCCGGCGAGTCCAGCCCCTTCACCACCCGGCTGACCTGGCCCTCGGCCAGGTGCAGCGTGTACGACTGCCCATCATCATCATTGGCGAACCCGACCCGCTGGTAGCCGAGCCTGGCCACCTTGGCGGTAAACGGCAGGGCGTTGTATGCCTGCGTCAGGACATCAAACTCATGGGTCTCTTCGAAGGTGCTCACGCCTCCAGCATGCCACGGGCCCCGCGTTTCGTGCGCCAGGGAAATGCGGTAATCTTCGCCTCATCATTGGAGGCCCCATGCGACGCATTCTGATCGCCGTACTCGGCGCGACCCTAGCCTTTCCCATCGCCGGCTTCTCTCAAACCGGCTCGGCCACGACCAGTGCGGAGCCCTTCAAGATCGGCACCTTCGTGATCGGCACCACGCAGACGATCGGCATCGTCCTGCGCGATTCACTGGTGGTGGACCTCGTCCAGGCCAATGCGGCCCTGGAGAAATCGCGATCGTTCCCGGCGCGCCGCATGCCGTCCGAGATGGTGGCGTTCATCGCCGATTACGAGAACGGCCTGAAAGGCCGCGCTTACGCCATCGTCAATGAGCTGGTGCAGAGCAAGGCGCTCGACGGCAAGACGCCGCCCTACGTGCGCAAGCTGACCGAGGTGAAGACGCTCGCGCCGATTCCCCGTCCGCGGCTGATGATGATGACGGCGGTCAACTTCTACAGCCACATCGCCGAGAACGCGGCGCCCGAGGCGCGCGCGAAGGCCATCGCCACGCGCAAGGCCAACCGCGGCGTGCCCTACATGTTCCTGAAGGCGCCTTCGTCCGTGATCGGCACGGGCGAGACGATCCTGATCCCGCACGGACGCACCGAACTCGACTGGGAAATCGAACTGGCCACGATCATCGGCCGGCCGTCACGCTACGTGCCCGCCCCCAAGGCGCAGGACCACGTCTTCGGCTACACCGTGCTGCTCGACATCTCGGATCGCGGCGGCCGCCCGCCCGGCGGCTTCAGCGCCGGCGTCGACTGGTTCCTCATGAAAGGCCAGGACACCTTTGGGCCGATGGGACCGTTCATCGTGCCGAAAGAGTTCTACGGCGACCCGATGACCGGCCTGAAGCAGACGTTGCTGGTCGGGACCGATCAGCGCCAGCAGGCCGACGCGTCCGACATGATCCATTCGGTGTGGGAAGTGATCGAGTACGCATCGTCTCTCGTGACGCTGCAGCCGGGCGACGTCGTCGGCGCCGGCACGTCGGGCGGCGTCGGCATGGGCACCTCGGTGCGCGGCTCACAAGTGTGGCTGGTCGCGGGTGATGAGATCACCGGCTCGATCGACCGGATTGGAACCTTGCGGCACAAAGTAGAAGCCGCGCCGGCGCCGCCGGCCGGCACAGGATCGTTCCTGCCACCAGTCGTTCGCCGTCCAGGGGGCAAATAGCGAACAGGCGGCCTGGCGATTTGACATGCGGGTCGCATGCTCACATGCTATTCGCATGCCTCGAATGGTCCAGATCCGGAACGTCCCTGATCCCCTGCATCGCAAGCTCAAAGGCCGGGCTGCCGACGCGGGGCAGACCCTGTCCGACTACCTGCTGGCAGAACTCGAACGCCTGGCGGTGCGGCCAACGCGCGACGAGATGCTGGCCCGAATCCACAGCCGAAAGCGCGTGACCTTGAAGACGCCGGCGGCAGTGGTTATCCGGGAAGAGCGCGAGTCCAGGTGATCGTCGTCGACGCGTCTGCCCTGTTGGAATTCCTGCTGCAGACGCCGCTGGGCACTCGGGTTGAGGCCAGGCTCTTCCGGGACGGGGACGAACTCCACGCCCCCCACCTGGTCGACGTCGAAGTGACCCAGGCGCTGCGGCGCCTCGTCCGGTCACGCGAGGTGTCGCCCGATCGGGCGGCCGAAGCAATCGCGGACCTCGTCCAGGTCGACCTTCACCGGCACGCCCATTCGGACCTGCTGACGCGCGCCTGGAAACTGCGCGACAACATTACCGCGTACGACGCCGTCTCTGTGGCCCTCGCGGAGGCACTCGGCGCGACGGTGGTGACCTGCGACGCCCCGCTCGGCCATGCGCCTGGCCACCGGGCGCCGGTTGAGGTCGTCGTTTGATCGGGGCGAATCGTACGCAATCGTTCCGCTACACCGACGTGTCTTCCCACCCGCGCACCGAATAGAGCAGCGGCTTGGTCCAGATGCTTTCCAGGCCTTCGAGGATGTCGGAGGCCCAGTTGAAGACGTTGCGGCCTTCGCCTGGGCCAGCGGCGTCAATCCTATGCAGCCAGCACGACCTGGCGCTATCTCGTCAGTAGGGGCCTCGCGATCTTCAATGGTAGGCGGGGCGGATCGATTCACGTCGCGGAAGATCGCGCGCGGCCGGCGCCCCGCCCTGGCGGAAGATTCCCCTGCGGTCACCTGAAATTTTCCGCTGTGTTCGCGGTGGACGAAAGAGTCCTGTCGAACTGGCGCAAAAACACCGGCAGCGAAATTCCGGCCCGCCCCCTGGCCCGGCATGGCGGTTGCGTAGTCCAGACCAGCGGTGCACCGATGATCACTGAAGACCAGTCGCGCGTCGTGGCGTTCCTGGGCTCGCCAACCGCCCACGCCGGGGCGGCGGTCGAGCGCATCGACACGCACACCTCGGTCGTGTTCCTCGCCGGCGAGCGGGCGTGGAAGTTGAAGCGCGCCGTGCGCTACGACTACCTCGACTACTCGACCGCCGATCGGCGGCGGGCGATGTGCGATGCCGAAGTTCGCATCAACCGGCGCACCGCCCCGGCGCTCTATTTGGGTGTCACCCCGGTCACCCGAGAGGGGGACGGCTCGCTGGCGATTGGCGGCGCCGGCACGCCGGTCGACTGGCTCGTGGCGATGGCGCGCTTCGAACAGGCGGCGCTGCTCGACCGGCAGGCCGAGGCCAACGGGCTGCCGCTCGAGTTCATGGCTCCTCTGGCGCACGCGATTGCGCAATTCCACCGAGCCGCCGACAGCCGGATTGGCCGCGGCGGCTGGGACGCCATGCGCCGGGTCATTGACGGCAATGCCGACGGATTCGCGAAGGAGGCGTGCGGGATTCTCGATCCGATCACCTGCGCCAGGTGGACCGAGCGGGCGCGGTTCGTGCTCGATCGCGGCGGCCCGCTGCTGGACGGGCGCCGCGACGACGGCATGGTACGGCAGTGCCATGGCGACCTTCATCTCCGCAACGTCGTGGTGCTGAATGGCCTGCCGACGCTGTTCGACGCGATTGAGTTCAATGACGACATCGCGTCGATTGACGTGCTGTACGACCTGGCGTTCCTCCTGATGGACCTGTGGCGGCTCGGGCTCCGACAGCACGCCAATGTTCTCTGGAACGCCTATCTCGCCGAAACCGTCGATCTGGACGGTGTTGCGTTGATGCCTCTGTTCCTGTCGTGTCGCGCGGCCGTGGCGGCGAAGACCACGGCGACCACGGCGCATCTGCAGCCCGATGCCGATCGCCGTGCGACGTTGCAGGTGCGCGCGCGCGACTACCTCACCCTGGCCGCCGCCCTGCTCGAGCCGCCGCCGCCGCACCTCATCGCGGTCGGCGGACTGTCCGGATCGGGCAAGTCGACATTGGCCAGGGCCCTGGCGCCATCGATCGGGGCGGCTCCCGGTGCGGTCGTGATCCGCAGTGACCAGATCCGGAAGCGGCTGTGCGGAGTGAAGCCCACGGACCACCTCGGTCCCGACGGCTACGCCGACGACGTGTCCCGGCGGGTCTATGCGACGGTCATGAATCACGCCGACACCGTGGTTCGCGGCGGCGCGGCGGCTGTCGCCGACGCGGTGTTTGCGGCGCCCGCGGACCGCGACGCGATTGAGGAGGTGGCCAGGGCCGCGGGTGTGGCCTTTACCGGGCTCTGGCTGGAAGCCCCGGTGCCGGTCCGGCTTTCGCGGGTGGCAGATCGTGTGGCAGACGCCTCGGATGCGGACGTCGAGGTGATCCGGCGGCAGCTTACCCATCCGCTGGATGGCCTGCGCTGGCCACGCCTTGATGCGTCGGGTACACGCCGGCAGGTCTGTGACCATGCCGCGGCGATCGTGGGGCGCGACCGTTGTTCGTTCGTCGGGTCGTCTCTTGTCTAGACCCGGTGTTGCCTGAAAGCAGCACGCCTCTTGCGTTTGACGGCGTCATGCCGGATCCGCAACCGACCCGGCTGCTCGCGCAAGTCGGCGATCAACCGGATGACCTGCCCACGCCCGAACCGGACGAGCCCACACCGGATGCCGACGACATACCAGAGACGCCGCCGGCTGAGCCGGAGCCTGTGCCGATCGAGGATCCGCGTCCGGACACACAGCCACCGGGACCGTATGTGGCGTGACCGTTGGTCCCGATCAGGATGAGACATCCCCACAAGGAGTAACCATGGTTCGCAGTGTCAGAAATCTGGATCACCTGAACTACTACGGCTACCCCCACTACTGGGTCAGTCCCGAGGTGTGGGCGCCGGTCGCCATCCCGGAGACAACCCCGACCGACGCCGGGACGCCCCGGGTACTGGCTGACGTCGCACCAGGCACGCCGCATCAAGCGCGCCCAGGAGCACCTGCAACCGCGGACGCGCTGAGGGCGATCAATACGCCGGGCACCGAAGCGCTGTGCCATGCCCGGACTAGGCGCCGTTGACGTCAGCGCGACGGCGCCGAGAGAAAATGCACGAACCGCTTGAACAGCTGGGTCTGGTAGTGCATCCGGTTCCAGGC
>JBEGVQ010000059.1:0-12466 GCA_041178345.1 Acidobacteriota bacterium
ATCGGCATGCACTTTCATGGCCGGCGCACCGTCCGGCTGTCAACCGGCGACGGGTCGAGCGTGCGCGATGCCATCGACGCCATCGGGCACATCCCGCTGCCGCCGTACATCAAGCGCCGCGACGCGCCGTTCGACCGCGATCGCTACCAGACCGTGTTTGCCCGCGACCGCGGTTCGATTGCGGCACCGACGGCCGGCCTGCACTTCACGCCCGCGCTGCTGGACGAGCTGCAGGCACGCGGCATCCTGCGCGCAGCCGTCACCCTGCATGTCGGGTACGGCACGTTCCAGCCGATCCGTGTCGAGCGCGTCGAGGATCACGAGATGGAGGCGGAGCACTACGAGGTGTCGGCGGCGACGGCTGAGGCGCTGACGGCGGCCAGGCGCGAGGGCCGGCGCATTGTCACCGTCGGCACGACTTCGACGCGGACGGTCGAGTCGCTGGCCATCGATGCCGATGGCGCGGTCCAGCCCGGGCGCGGCGAGACCGCGTTGTTCATTCACCCCGGGCACCGGTTCCGCCTGGTGTCGGGCCTGGTGACCAACTTTCACCTCCCGCGGTCCTCGTTGATCATGCTGGTGGCGGCGCTGGCCGGACGGCAACACGTGCTGGCCGCGTACGAAACCGCCGTCCAGGAACGATATCGGTTCTATAGTTACGGCGATGCGATGCTCGTGCTTTGACGGGAGAGCCCTTCCCGTCGGGATCCATTGAATGAAGCTGCCATACGAAGAGTTCGACCTGTCAGGCGTCAACACCTACCCGCTGCGCACGCGCGCGAGCAAGGTGACGCTGGAGCAGTTTGCGACGCCCTACCAGAAGGGGAGCGGTGTCGGCGGCCTGTTGAAGACGCTGCCGTCACTGCTGGCGTCGGCCGACTTCACGGCGGTGGTACAGGCGCTGCTCGCGGCGCGGCAGGGCGACCGCGCCATCATCTGGGGTCTTGGCGCACACGTGCTGAAGACCGGCTTGTCGCCGGTGATCGTGGACCTGATGGAGCGCGGGTTCGTCTCGGCGATTGCCACCAACGGCGCCGGCATCATCCACGACTTCGAGATCGCGCTCTCGGGCGCGACCTCCGAAGACGTGGACGCCACGCTCGGCGCCGGCACATTCGGCATGGCCGAGGAGACCGGCACCCAACTGAACCAGGCGATCGTGGACGGGGTGGCCAGGGGCCTCGGGCTGGGGCAATCGGTTGGCGCCTTTCTCTCGGGCCAGCAGGCGCCCTTCGCGCAGATCAGCATTGCCGCGAACGCGCATCGCCTCGGCATTCCCCTCACCGCGCACGTCGCGATTGGCACCGACATCATCCACATGCACCCGCGGGCGTCGGGGGCGGCCATCGGCGAGGCCAGCCTCCGGGATTTCAGGTACTTCGCCTCGAGCGTCGCCCGGCTCGAGGGCGGCGTCTTCCTCAATTGCGGTTCCGCGGTCGTCTTGCCCGAAGTGTTCCTCAAGGCGGTCGCGATTGCCCGCAACGACGGCCGGTCACTGGCCGGCCTGACGACGGTGAACCTGGATTTCCTGCGGCATTACCGGGCCCTGACCAACGTGGTGTCACGGCCGACGGCTGGCATCGGCAGGGGCTATTCCCTGACCGGGCATCACGAAATCATGCTGCCGCTGCTGGCCGCGGCGCTGATCGAAGGTGCGTAACGGTGGAGGAACCCCTTCTTGGGGTTGCCTAGCGCTTGCCCGGTTTGGCGGGCCTGAAGTACCATCAAAGATTCGTGCCGGAGTAGCTCAGCCGGTTAGAGCACGCGTCTCATAAGCGCGGGGTCGGCAGTTCGAGTCTGCCCTCCGGCACCACGAGTTCAGAAAGTCCCAATGCGCCTCGCCGAGCGCGTTCGCCGTTATGCCGCGCAGCAATCGCTGTGGTCGGCCGAAACGCGCGTGATCGCCGCCGTGTCGGGCGGGTCGGATTCGGTTGGGTTGTTCGTCATGCTTCAGCAGCTCGCGGCGGCCGGCGCGTGCCGCCTGGCCGGGCTCGCGCACCTTCATCACCACATTCGCGGCGCCGAGGCCGATGCCGACGCGCAGTTTTGTCGCGACCTGGCCGCTCGCGCCGGGGTGCCGGTGATGATCGGCGAGGCCGATGTGCCGGCGCTGGCGCGCCAGGCCGGCGTCTCGCTCGAAGTCGCCGGCCGCAACGCGCGGCAACGGTTCTATGCCGAGGTCCTGGCGGGCGAGGGCGCCGCGTGCATCGCGACCGCGCACACCCGCGACGACCAGGCCGAGACCGTGCTGCTGCGCCTGGTGCGCGGCGCCGGAGCCATGGGCCTCTCGGGCATGGCGCCACGCCGCGACCACCTGGTGCGTCCATTGCTCGAGGTGTCGAGGGCCGAGCTGTGCGAGTACCTGGCCGCCGCCGGCGAATCGTGGCGCGAGGATGCGACCAACGCCGACCGTGCCATTCCGCGCAACCGAATCCGCCATAACGTGCTGCCGGAATTGCGGGCGGTGAACGCGCGGGCCGACTTGGCGCTGGCCCGCGCGGCCGGCATTCTGCGGACCGACGCCGCGTTTCTCGACGGTCTTGCCAACGACGCCGCGGCCAGGCTCGTCAGAATTACCGAAGGTGCCAAGGGTGCCAAAGGTGCGGGGAGTCGAGTCACGGTCGATGCCGCGGCGCTGTCGCAACTGCCGCTGGCGCTGAGGCGCCGCGTGGCGCTGCGGGCGCTTGAAACCGCCAACCCGTCGCGCTCGTATGGCTTAGAAGAGGCTGAAGTACTTTGTGAGGCGGCTGCCGGCGGTGCCGGCACCCGCCTCGCCGGCCTCGACATGGAACGTTTTGGCGCGGATGTTGTCTTAGTTAACAGGGTGCCTAGCGTGCCTGAGGTGCTGCCCGCCGAACCGTTCGAACTCCAGCTCGACATCCCCGGGGCAGTTGACGCGCCGCACGGGCGCTGGACGCTGAGCGCCAGTGGTCCGTTTCCGCGGCACGAGGCGTCGATCGAAGCGGGACAGGTGATGGTGGACGCCGGCACGGTGGGCCGCGGATTTATTGTCCGGCCGCGCCGGCCTGGGGATCGTCTGCATCCATTAGGAGCCCCCGGGCGCAAGAAGGTTCAGGACGTGTTCGTGGACCGGAAGATTCCTCGGGATGAGCGTGACCGGGAACCGATTGTGACCGACGAAGCGGGGCGGATTGTGTGGGTGGCGGGGCAGGTTTTGGCAGCGCCCTTCCGCGTGAGTGCGCTCACAACGACCGTGGTAGTCTTGACCCTGAGGCGCCAGTAGCGCCTGGAGGTAGTGTTGAACACGACAGTAAAGAGCGTCGTTTTCTGGGTGGCGATGATCGTGCTGGTCGCCCTGGTCTGGAATTTCTCGTCGCGCTTCCAGCGCCCCGAGGCGGAGTTCAGTTTCAGCGAGTTTGTCTCGTTGGTCGATTCGGGCCAGGTGGCGCGCGTCAAGATCGCGGGCAACGAGCTGACCGGGCTGACGCAGGCCAAGGAACCGTTCCGCACCTACATCCCGTTCCAGTACGAAGGGCTCGTCAACCGGCTGATCGACAAGAAGGTGATCGTCGAGGCGAAGGAACCGGCGGCCTCGCCGTGGGCCGCGCTGCTGTTGTCGTGGGCGCCGATCCTGCTGTTGATCGGCTTCTGGATTTTCTTCATGCGCCAGGTGCAGAGCGGCGGCAACAAGGCGCTGTCGTTCGGCAAGAGCAAGGCGAAGCTGTCGTCGTCCGCGCAGAAGAAGGTGACGTTCCGCGATGTCGCCGGGGCGGAAGAAGCCAAGAGCGAGCTCCAGGAGATCATCGAGTTCCTGAAGGAACCGCAGAAGTTCCAGAAGCTCGGTGGCCGCATTCCCAAGGGCGTGTTGCTGATGGGCCCGCCGGGCACTGGCAAGACCCTGCTGGCGCGCGCCGTGGCCGGCGAGGCCAACGTGCCGTTCTTCTCGATCAGCGGCTCCGACTTTGTCGAGATGTTCGTCGGCGTCGGCGCCTCGCGGGTGCGCGACCTGTTCGAGCAGGGCAAGAAGAACGCGCCGTGCATCATCTTCATCGACGAGATTGACGCGGTCGGCCGGCACCGCGGCGCCGGCCTCGGCGGCGGCCACGACGAACGCGAACAGACGCTCAACCAGCTGCTGGTCGAGATGGACGGCTTCGAGTCGAACGAAGGCGTCATCCTGATGGCGGCCACCAACCGGCCCGACGTGCTGGATCCGGCGCTGCTGCGGCCCGGCCGCTTCGATCGCCGCGTGATCGTCAACCGTCCCGACGTGCGCGGCCGCGAAGGCATTCTCGCCGTCCACACTCGCAAGATCCCGATGTCGGATGACGTCGACATCAAGATCCTGGCCCGCGGCACCGTCGGCTTCACCGGCGCCGACCTCGCCAACCTCGTGAACGAGGCGGCCCTCAACGCCGCCCGCGACGGCAAGAAACTGGTCTCGATGTACCACTTCGAGTACGCCAAGGACAAGGTGATGATGGGTGCCGAACGGCGCTCGATGATCGTCACCGAGGACGAAAAGCAGGTCACCGCGATCCACGAGGCCGGCCACGCGCTGCTCGGCGTCCTGCTGCCGTACGCCGACCCGCTGCACAAGGTGACGATCGTGCCGCGTGGCATGGCGCTCGGCCTGACCATGTCGCTGCCGACCGACGAGAAGCACAACTACTCGAAGAACTACCTGGTCGACCAGATTGGCATCCTGCTCGGCGGCCGTATCGCCGAGGAGATCACCACCGGCAACATCACCACCGGCGCCGGCAACGACCTCGAGCGCGCCACCGACCTGGCCCGCCGCATGGTCTGCGAATGGGGCATGAGCGAGTCGATGGGCCCGCTGACCTTCGGCAAGAAGGAAGAGCAGATCTTCCTCGGCCGCGAGATTGCGCAGCACAGCGACTACAGCGAAGACACCGCGGTCAGGATTGACGGCGAGGTCCAGCAGATTGTCGGTAATCAATACAAGCGCTGCACGGCGCTGCTGACCGAGCACAAGCAGAAGCTGACGGCGATTGCCGACGCGCTGCTGGTCCGCGAGGTCCTCGACGCCGACCAGGTGCGCCGGATCGTCAACGGCCATCCGCTCGACGAAGTGACCGCCGCCGAGATTCCGTCGGCCGCCGATGCGGCCCCGGCCCGCGAGAAGGATCGGCCGTCGCTCGTGCCGCCCATGCAGCCGATTCAGAAGCCGCTCACCCAGGAGTGATCGCGGCGCCGCGTCGGCCGTTTTCCGTTCCTCTTCCGGGCCGGGCCCCCTTGGTGCTCGGCCCGCGCACTTTGGTG
Source organism: Acidobacteriota bacterium (assembly GCA_041178345.1). Classification (GTDB taxonomy): domain Bacteria; phylum Acidobacteriota; class Vicinamibacteria; order Vicinamibacterales; family UBA2999; genus 12-FULL-67-14b. Next base: position 5,248 of record JBEGVQ010000059.1, read on the forward strand.
ATGGGCGTGATCAACGTCACACCCGATTCCTTCTCTGACGGGGGCCTGGCCCTCGACCCCCAGCACGCCGCCGACCTCGCCGCCGCCATGGAAGCGGCCGGCGCCGACATCATCGACCTCGGCGCCGAGTCGACGCGCCCCGGCGCCACGCCGGTGGGCACCGCCGACGAACTGGCGCGCGTCCGCCCCGTGCTCGAGGCCCTGGCATCGCGGTTGCGCGTGCCCATTTCGATCGACACCTACAAGAGCGACGTTGCCGAGTGTGCCCTCGGCGAAGGCGCGTCGATCGTCAACGACATCAGCGGGCTTCAATACGATCCGCGCCTGGGGCCGCTTACCGCCGCGAAGGGCGCGCCGATCGTGCTGATGCATACGCGCGGGCGTCCACAGGACATGTACGCGCACGCGGCCTATGCCGACGTGGTGGCGGAGGTGGCCGCCGACCTGGCGGAGGCCGTCGCCCGGGCCCGGGCGGCCGGCATTGCCGACGAGAGCATCCTGATCGACCCCGGCCTGGGCTTTGCCAAGCACGCCTCGCAAAGCCTGGCGGTGCTGGCGGGCCTCGAGCGGCTGGCCGGCATGGGCTTCCCCGTGCTGGTCGGACCCTCGCGCAAGTCGTTCATGGCGGCGGCCACCGGCCCGCTGGACCCCTCGCAGCGCGACTGGCCGACGGCCGCGGCGGTGACCGCGGCGGTTCTCGGGGGGGCCCACATCGTGCGGGTCCACCGGGTTGCGGAGATGGTGCACGTCGTCCGCGTCGCCGACGCCATTCGGGACGCGGCGGGACAAACCTAAAGGTTTGTCCCCACGCCGCACTAAAATACTGAAGCGGCCATGTCCTTCCTGACCGAATTACTTCAACGTCCTCCAGTCACCTGGTGGGACGTGCTCGACATCCTGATCGTCTCGATCATGATTTACGAGCTGCTCAAGCTGATCCGCGGCACGCGCGCCGTGCAGATGGCCGTGGGCATCGCGTTCATCGTTGGGCTGTTCTATGTGTCCCGCGGCTTCCAGCTCGAAACCGTCAACTGGCTGATCCGCAACGTGGTCGGGTACGTGGTGTTTGCGGCGATCGTGCTGCTGCAGGCCGACATCCGGCGCGCGCTCGTTCACCTGGGCCGGGGCCGCCTGTTTCGCCGCCTCAACCGCAAGGTCAGCGACGATGACACCATCGAAGAGCTGGTGGTGGCGGCCACCAGCCTGTCGGCCAAGAAGACCGGCGCCATCATCGTGATCGAGCGATCGATCGGCTTGCGCAATTACATCGAGAGCGGCATCCCGCTCGACGCCAAGCTGACCTACGACTTACTGGTCAGCATCTTCCAGCCCACGTCACCGCTGCATGACGGCGCGGTGATCGTGCAGAGGGATCGCGCCGCGGCGGCGGCCTGCTTCCTGCCGCTGACCATCAATCCGCGCCTGAACCGCGAGTTTGGTTCGCGCCATCGCGCGGCGATCGGCATCACGGAGGAGAACGACGCCGTGGCGATCGTGGTGTCGGAAGAGACGGGCCGGATCTCGTTGGTGGAGGACGGCGACCTGGAGCACGACCTCGATGCCGAGCGGCTGCGGCAGCGGCTGAAGGCGCTGGTCACCTTGCGGCCGGCCGGCGCCAAGCCGCGTCCGGCCGGGTATTCACTAAGTTGATGGCCTACCATCCCTTCCGCAACCTCGGGCTCAAGTTCCTGTCGACGTGCATCGCCGCGATGCTCTGGCTCGTGATTGCCGGCGAGCGCGTTGTCGAACGGGTGCTACGGGCGCCGGTCGAGTTCCAGAACCTGCCCAACGGGCTCGAACTGGTGGGTAACCTGCCCGACACGGTCGAAGTGCGCTTGCGCGGGTCGTCTGGCGCGCTCAGCCGCATGGGCGGGGGCGACCTGGCCGCGGTGCTCGACCTGCGAACCGCGCGCCCGGGCCGCCGCCTGTTTCACCTGACGCCGTCGCAGGTCACGGTGCCGTACGGCATCAACGTCGTGCAGGTCGGGCCGTCGACCCTGACCATGGAGTTCGAGGCATCGGCGATCAGGATGGTGCCGGTAGAACCGGACATCGAGGGGCGGCCGGACCCGGGATTTGAGGTGACCTCGGTCACGAGCGATCCGGCCACCGTTGAAGTGGCGGGCCCCGAAAGCGCGTTGAGGCGGCTGGATGCGGTGGTGACCGAACCCGTATCCGTGAACGGCGAGACGCGGTCGATTCGCGAGGTCGTGACCATTGGCGTCCAGGACGCCAGTTTGCGTCTGGTCACGCCGACGACCGCGGTGGTGACGGTGACGATTTCTCCCAGGCGACCATGAAACTGTTTGGTACGGATGGCATTCGGGGCAAGGCCGGCGTCGCGCCGCTCGAGCCCGCGACGGTGGCGCGGGTGGGCGAGGCGCTGGTGCGCTCGTTGATGGACGGGGCCTCGCCCCATCGCTTCGTGATCGGCCGCGATACGCGCGAGTCGGGCGAGTGGATCGAGCAGGAGCTGGCGCGCGGGCTGACGAGCGGCGGCGCCACCGTGGTCAGCGCCGGCGTGGTGCCCACACCGGCGATTGCCTATTTGGCGCGTACGGAGGGGTTCGATGCCGGCCTGGTGATCTCGGCCTCGCATAACCCCTACGAAGACAACGGCATCAAGGTGTTCGGCGGATCCGGCGTCAAGCTCACCGAGAAGCTCGAGGCCTCGGTCGAGCGGCTGGTGGCCGACCCGTCGTGGCAGGTTGCCGCCGCGCCCGGCGTGATCGACCGGCAGGATTTGTCGGGTCACTACCTGGAGCACCTGGCGCTGATTCTCGACCATGCCGGAGCGCTGGCGGGTTCGCCGATCATCGTCGACTGCGCCAATGGCGCGACCGCTACCATGGCGCCGGCGTTCCTGTCCTCCCTCGGCTTCGACGTGCAGCCGATTGGCGTGACGCCTGATGGCCGCAATATCAACCTCGACTGCGGCTCGACCCACCTGGCCGGTCTCGCCCGCGAGGTGGTGAGCCGGGGCGCCCGCATGGGCATTGCCTTCGACGGTGACGGCGACCGCGCATTGTTTATCGACGCGTCCGGTGCGGTCGTTGACGGCGACGCGGTGCTGCTGATGGCCGCGCTGCACCTGAAGCGCGAAGGCCGCCTGTCTGGCGACACGGTGGTGGCCACCGTGATGAGCAACCTCGGCCTCGAGGTGGCGCTGCGCGATCGCGGCGTCAAGCTGGTGCGGACCGCGGTGGGCGACAAGTACGTGATGGAGGAGATGGTCAAGCGCGGCTGTGCGCTCGGCGGCGAACAGTCGGGCCACCTCATCTTCGCGGATCACCTGTTCACCGGCGACGGGCTGGCGACCGCGCTGAACGTGCTGCGCATCATGGCGCAATCGGGCCGCGAGCTGGCCGACCTGGCGGGCGAGCTGGTGACCTACCCGCAGGTGCTGGTCAACGTGCGCGTGAAGCAGCGGTCCGACTACACGCAGGTGCCGGCGATTGCCGCCACCATCGCGCGCGTTGAACATGGGCTGGCCGGCCACGGGCGCCTGCTGATCCGCTACTCGGGCACCGAACCGCTGCTGCGGATCATGCTCGAGGGCAAGGACCAGGCCGAGATTCGAGGCTGGGCCGACGAGATTGCCACGGTCGTGAAGGAGCAACTTGCCTAAGCTGTCGGTGAACGTGAACAAGGTGGCGACCGTGCGCAACTCGCGCGGCGGCAGCCTACCGTCGGTGATCGAGGCGGTGCGGACGTGTGTTGATGCCGGCGCCCCTGGCATCACCGTGCATCCGCGCGCCGATGCCCGGCACATCACCACCGCCGACGTTCATGACATCGCCGGTGAGCTGGCTTCGCTCAAGGGCCGCGTCGAGTTCAACATCGAAGGCGACCCACGCCCGGACCTGATCGACCTGGTGCTCGCGGTGAGGCCCGATCAGTGCACGCTCGTGCCGGTGTTCCCGGGCGAGATCACGAGCCAGGCCGGATGGCCCGCCGATACTCCGCAGGCCGCCCTGGCCGGCGTCGTCGGCGCCATGAAGGCTGCCGGCGTGCGCGTCAGCCTGTTTGTCGATCCCGAGCCGGCCGCGATCTCCTGGGCCGCGGCGATGGGCGCCGACCGCGTCGAGCTCTACACCGAACCGTTTGCCCGCGCCTTCGAGCGCGGCCCGGCCGCGGCCGAGCACAGCTTCGCGCAGTACGTGGCGGCCTCAACGCTGGCGTTCGAGCTGGGCGTGGGCGTGAACGCGGGCCACGACCTGGACCTGAAGAACCTGACGCTGTTTCGCACCCTGCCGCACCTGGACGAGGTGTCAATCGGCCACGCGCTCGTCAGCCGCGCCATTTTCGTGGGCCTCGGCCGCGTCGTGGGAGAGTACCTGGCGGCGCTCGATGGGTAAGGGGTTGCTGATTCTCGCGGCGCTCGTGCTGGCCGAGGCCGCCGAGGCGTCGGGCCGGGCCGTCACCTTTCCGTCGCTCGACGGCACCAGCCTCGCCGGCGAGGTCTACGAAGCCTCGTCGCGCCCGGCGCCTGCCGTGGTCCTCGTGCACATGCTCACGCGCACCAAGGCCGACTGGGGTGGACTGCCGGACCGGCTCCGGGACGCCGGCATCACCACGCTCACGTTCGACCTGCGCGGCCATGGCGGCTCATCGGGGTCCTCGCAGTCCCTGGCCGAGATGGTGCAGGATGTCCGCGCCGCAACCGCATGGCTGGCCGCGCGCCAGGGTGTGCGGCCGGGGGCGGTGGCGCTCGTCGGCGCCTCGCTTGGCGCCAGCTTGGCGTTGCTCGCCGCGGTGGAGTTGCCGGCGGTCCACGCCATTGCGCTGCTGTCGCCGTCGCTCGACTACCGCGGCCTGCGCACCGACACAGGCCTGGTGAGGCGGCTGGGCGCCCGGACCATGTGGTTGGCCGCCAGCGCCGAGGATCCGCTGGCGTTGCGGACCCTGCGGGATTTTGCGGCCGACACCACCGGTCCGCGTGAACAAGTCATTTCGACCACGGCCGCGCACGGCACGGCCCTCTTGGAGCGCGACCCGGAGGTCGGGCGCGCCCTGGTGGACTGGCTGCGCCGCTCGTTGTTATCCTGAGGGTTCCCCACATGAGAGCGGATGCAATCGTCTTCGCCGTTGCCGGATCGCTGTTCGGCTTGATCATCGGATGGGTGCTCGGCACCCAGAATGCGGCCGGCTCGGTGCGTGCCGCCGCTCCCATGGCGCAGGCGGCGCCGGCGGCGGCCGGCGCGCCGGCCCAGGCCCCGCCGCCGCTCGACCAGTCGCGCGTGCAGGCCCTGCAAACGGTCGCCGAGGGAGATCCCAAGAATGTCGAGTCGCGCGTGCAACTCGGCAACCTGTTCTTCGACTCCGAGCAGTATCCACAGGCGATTACCTGGTACGAGCAGGCGTTCGCGTTGAACCCGGCCGACCCGAACGTCTCAACCGACCTCGGCGTGGCCTATTACTACACCAACCAGCCGGACCGTGCGCTGGCGCAGTTCGAGAAGTCGCTGGCTGCCGATCCCCGGCATACCAAAACGCTGCTGAACGTGGGCATCGTCCGGGCATTCGGCAAGAACGACCTGCCGGGCGCCGCCAATGCCTGGGAAGAAGTGGTGGCTCTCTCACCCGATTCGCCCGAAGGGCAAGCCGCCAAGAAGGGGCTCGAGGGCGTGCGGAACACCGCTACTGGAACCGCCGGGAAATAGCCTGTGTTCCGCTTCATCCTGCTCCTCGTCCTATTCGCGGTGTTCGCCAGGCTGTTCTGGCGCTTCGTCGAGGGCGTGGTGCGGGGCGCCACCATTCCGCCGCCCGGCGGGGCGCGATCCAACCGCGCGCCGTCGCCGGTGAAGATGCAGCCGTGCCCGGTGTGCGGCACCTACGTGGTGCCCGGCAAGGCGATTAGCGGCACCAGCAGCGGCGCCCCCGTTCATTTCTGCAGCGAGAAATGCCGTAGCGAGCACGCGGTTCGATGAACGCCGAAGAACAGGCCCGCGCCGACATCGTCGAGGTGGGCCGCCGCCTCTGGGAGCGCGGCTTCGTCGCCTCGAACGACGGCAACATCAGCGTCCGCCTCGACGACCGGCGGTTGATCACCACGCCCAAGAGCGTGTCGAAGGGGTTCATGACCCCCGACATGATGGTGATCACCGACCTCGACGGCAAGCGCCTTGCCGGCGAGCGCGAGCCCTCTTCTGAACTGAAGATGCACCTCGAGGTGTATCGCAACCGCCCCGATGCCCGCGCCGTGGTCCACGCGCACCCGCCCACCGCCACGGGGTTCGCGGTGGCCGGCATCGCGCTCGATCGCGCGGTGCTGGCGGAAGTCATCACCACGCTCGGCAGCATCCCCCTGGCGGAGTACGCCACGCCGTCCACCGAGGAGCTGCCGGCCGCGGTCCGGAAGTACGTGAAAGCCCACGACGGCATGCTGCTGGCCAGTCACGGCGCGCTGGCGCTGGCGGGCGACGTCATGTCGGCCTACTACCGCATGGAGACGATCGAGCACTTCGCGAAGATCAGCCTGGTGGCGCGGACCCTGGGCCGCGAGAACGTGTTGTCGAGGGGGGAAGTGGACCGGCTGCAGGGCCTGCGCGGCATGTACGGCATTGCCTCGCCCGCGCCGATTTGCACCGACGAGTCCAACCCGACGACGGGCGGGCAGCTGGACTGCCAGGTGGTGCAGGCGCCGGAGTCGGCGGAGCGGCTCGTACTCCACAATTTGCCGCCGCCGCCAACCGGCACGGACGGGGAAATTCGGCTAACATACCGCGAGCTATCGGCGCTGATCGAAGACGCGCTTCGCGCGCTGAAGTGACAATACGGTCCCAGGGACCCAGGGTCCTGAGGGCTTGAGCTGTTCAAGCCCCTAAGCCCCCAAGCCCCCAAGACCTGGAGGAACAGTAATGGGTGAAGCGCTCGGCATGATCGAAACCAAGGGCCTGGTCGCGATGATCGAAGCGGCCGATGCCATGGTGAAGGCTGCCAAGGTGACGCTGGTTGGCTGGGAGAAGATTGGCGCCGGCTACGTGACCGCGGTCGTCCGCGGCGACGTCGCGGCCGTGAAGGCGGCCACCGACGCGGGCGCGGCCGCCGCGCGCCGGGTCGGCGAGCTGGTCTCGGTGCACGTCATCCCACGGCCGCACGCCAACCTCGAGGACGCGCTTCCCATCGGCAAGGCCTCCGCGAAATGACGAATGACGAATGACGAAAGACGAATGACGAGATCTTGATGCTTCGCCATTCGCCATTCGCCACTCGGCAT
>JBEGVQ010000060.1:0-5487 GCA_041178345.1 Acidobacteriota bacterium
TGAATGTGGCGACCGCGGCCAACACCGGCGCCGTCGAACTGTGGGCGATTGATCGCACCAAACAGACCGTGTCGTGGAAGCGTCCGATCGCAGCCTCCAATCACATGGAGCGCAAGCAGAACATGTCGTCGCCGTCGCCGGTGACCGACGGCAAGTACGTGTGGGTGATGACGGGCCTTGGCGTGCTGAAGGCATTCGACTTCGGCGGCAAGGAAGTCTGGGCGCGCAACATCCAGGCCGACTACGGCAAGTTCGGCTTGAACTGGGGCTATGCCTCGTCACCGCTGCTGAAGGGCGAGGCGCTCTACGTGCCCGTCCTGCACGGCATGAAGACCGACGATCCGTCGTACATCCTGAAGATCGACAAGCTGACCGGCAAGACCGTGTGGAAGGTCGAGCGTCCCAACCCCGCGGTGCGCGAGTCGCCCGACGCCTACATCACGCCGGCCTGGATCGAGGCCAACGGCCGAGCGGAACTGGTCATCACCGGCGGCGACGTGGTGTCGGGACACGACCCGGCCACCGGTAAGGAATACTGGCGCGCCGACGTCCTGAACCCCGATCGCAACGGCGCCTACCGCATCGTCGCCTCACCGACCATCGTCAACGACCTGATCATCGCGCCGACCCGCGTGAACCCGCTGACCGCGATGCGGCCCGGTGGCAGTGGAGATGTCGCGAAGAGCCACGTGGTGTGGCAGTTCGCGCAGGGCCCCGACGTGCCGACGCCGGTCAGCGATGGCAAGCTGCTCTACGTGGTGCGCGACACCGGGGTCGCGTTTGCGCTGGATGTGAAGACCGGTGCGACCATCTACGGCCCGGTGCGGCTGCCTTCGGGCACCTACAGCGCGTCGCCGATTCTGGCCGATGGCAAGATCTACGTGACGACTGAAGAGGAAGGCCTGACGACCGTCTATCGCGCCGGTCCGAAGTTCGAGATCCTGTCGTCGAACCGCCTGCTGAACGACTGCGCGCCCTACTGCCTGAGCACGGTGGCCGTGTCGGAAGGACAGCTCTTCATGCGCACCTCGTCTTACCTGTGGGCGATCGGCGATCGCAAGAAGGGTAAATAGGCAACCCCAAAAGGGTTGCCGCCACCTCTCAGAAGCCCCAGGCGATCAGCTTGTCCACGTCCTTGACGATGATGGTCCGTCCCGCGAAGGCGGGATGGGCCCACATCGCCGAGTCGGCGACCGTGTAGCGCCTCACCTCTTCAAACCGCGCCGGGTTCGCGCGGGCCACCACCAGCTCGCTGTTGGTCGTGCCCATCAGCAAATACTCGCCGGCACGCACGATCGATGCGTTCTCGGCCTGGCGGCCGGGCGTCGTCCACAACGTCTTTCCGGTGGCGGCGTCGATCGCAAAGAACTGGCCGCGGTTCCTGGTTGAGAGTCCGTAGACCGCCGTTCCCGATACTGCCGGGGAACTCATGTACATCGCCACGTCCTCGTTGCGCCACGCCGGCGTCGTCGTCCACCTGGTGCCGGTCCTGGTGACGCGGAGCGCAATGGTGGGGTTTTCGAGGCCCGCGTAGAGCACGAGATCGCCCAGGATCATGGGCGTCACCGAGTTCTGTTCGTACGGCGTCTTGATGGCGACCTCCCACAGCAGCTGGCCGTTGGCCGCGTTGACCGCGACGAGCTTGTTTTGCGACTGCGTGATGACCTGGCGCGTCCCGCCGAGCGTCGCCAGGATGGGCGAGGCATAGCCAGGGCCGTCGCCCGCCCAGCGCCACTTTTCGGTCCCGGTGGCCGCATCCATGGCCGTCAACGCGCCGCCGCGGGTTCCACCGAGGAATGCGATGACCACGTTCCCATCGACGACCGGAGAGGCGGCCGTGCCGAACTCGGGCGGCGCAGGCGGTGCATTCTTGCGCCACAGCAGCTTGCCGGTGGCCAGGTCGTGTGCGGAGAAGATTCCGCTAATGCCCTGCGTGAACACTCGCCCATCGGCGATCGCCGGTGTGGATTTCGGCCCCGGCCCATGTCCCAGGGCCGCGGAGTTCATCGTGTACGGAGCCTCGACGCCGTCCTGCCAGAGCTGCTTGCCCGATTGCAGGTCGTACGCCGCAATCACCTCTTTATTCGCGAGTCGCGAATGGATGACGACGAGGTTGCCCAAGACAACGGGCGAGGCATGACCCAGCCCCACCGTGGCCTGCCAGCGCTTTGTCAGCTGTGCGGGCCACGTGGCGGGCGCGGTGAAGGACGAGGCGACGCCGTCGCGCGACGGCCCCCGCCACTGCGACCACCCTTCGACTGCGCTCAGGGCAGGTGCCGGCCGCTGCGCGAAGCTGGTGATGGAGAACGCGGCGATGGCCGCAGTGAGAAGCAAGGGTTTGCGCATTATTCGCCTTTGATAGCCTGGACTACTGGCGTTGCCGACGCCAACCGCACCGCAAACAGCGACGACACCACTCCGGTGGCGACGACCGCCACCAGCAGGGCCGACAGGCTCCCGAGCGGCACGGCCTGGGCGCGGTCCTGGATCGCCGGCCACACCGCCACGATCGCGCAGGCCGCGCCGAGCAGCGTGCCACCCACGACCAGCGCGAGCCCTTCCGACAACACCATGCCGCGCACGTTGGCCGGCGTAAACCCGACGGCACTCAGCAATCCGATATCGCGCCGGCGCTCGAGCACGTTCCTGGCCAGGACCGCGCCCAGGCCGATGGTGCCCAGCAACAGGCCGAGCGAGCCCAGGGCCTGGAACGTCGCCAGGTACGTGTTCTCCACCTGGTGGTACGACGCCCAGCGATCCAGCGTGTTGGTCACGTCGAGCCCGTAGTCCGACAGCCGGTCTTCGAGGTGAGACGTCACCGCGGCCTGGCTGGCCGGCACCGTCTCGATCATCCACACCCGGTAGCCTTCGTGCTTCGGGAACAGGCGGACGAAGTTCGCCTCGCCGATGATGATCTCCGACTGCAGCACGCTGTCGGCGAGGGCGCCGACAAGGCGCAGGCGCACGGGTGGCTGGCCCTCGGGCGTGAACTCGAAGTCGTCGCCGATGCCGAGGTGCAGCACGTACATCAACGTGGTTTGATCGGCCACCGCCGCAATCGCGCCGTCTGCAAACGTCCGGTCGAGCAGCGTCCACGGATTGGCCTGCTCGTCGGGCGAGGTGGCCATCGAGGCCGCAAACGTGAAGCGAGCGTCGTTCACGAAGCCAGGGCCGGGCGCCATGATGCGCGGGTTCGTCGGTTTATAGAGCGTCAGGCAGCTGGTTTCGTCCCCCGGCCTGAGCCGGAACCGGGTGATTCTCGCGTCCGCGAAGATGGGGTCGTTGGTCTCGAGGCCCAGGCCAGCGCGGCCGTCCGGCAGGTTGGGGTCATGCATCAGCGGCGCGACCGACTCGGCCATCAGCGTGAACCCGCCGGTGCCGGAGTTCTTGTCGCCGCCGCTCATGGGCGCCTTGCGGAAGGCGCCGACACTGACCAGCACGAAACAGGCGAACGCAATCAACGCCAGGCTGAGGACCGATCGGCCGGGATTGACGGCGGTGTGGCGGAAGCCGAGCTGCGCCATGCCGGTGAGGCCGCGCGTCAGCGGTCGCGACCTCCGCCGCCGGCGCAACCACACCGACGCGCCGCACAGGCCGGCCACGAGCCACGCGCCACCAGCGCCAAAGAAGCCGGCCGTCGGGTTGAGCGAACCGTTCGCGGCGGCGCCAACGAGTACCAGCCCCAGCACCGCCAGGCTGAGCGCGAGCACGCGCGTCGTGGTTCGTGACCCCGTGGCGGTGGGTGCCGTCTCGCCCTTCAAGAGGGATCGAGCCGACCGGCGGCTCATCTGGCGGACGCCGAGCCAGATTGCCAGCACCCCGGCCGCGAGCGCGCCGGCGGCGCCGGCGGCGAGCCACACCGGCGCGACATGTAGCGCCAGTTTCGTGGTGCCGACCGCGCCCACCCACCAGGTGCGCAGGCCGTACATGATGAGGGCGGCATAGCCGAGGGCCGCGGCGATCCCGATCACCGCGCCGAGGCCGGCCAGTACCGCGCCTTCACGGACAAAGGCGCGGCGAATCGCCGCCGGCGTGAAGCCTACCGTCGCCAGCAGTCCAACTTCGCGGGTCCGTTGGTCGAGCCCCACCGCGAAGAACAGGTACGCCAGCAGCAGCGCCGAGACGACCAGGAAGAAGCTGAAGTAGAGGAAGTATTCGCCGAAATCGGTGGTGCCCTGCGCGGCGGCCAGCGCCTCGCCGCGCACGGCTCGGGCGGTGAATCCCGCCGAGGCGGGCGGGATGTCGTGAGCGGCCACCGGCGCCGTGCCCGACAGGCGCATCGACGACACGCGGCCGTAGCGCGAGCCCCACAGGCGTTGCCCCTCGGCGAGCGAGATGATCGCCTTGGGCGCCGCCCGGTACCGGTCCCAATACTCTTCGTCCTGCTGGCGGACGCGCTTCAACTCGACCGGGAAGGGCGGATCCCACGACGTCATGTCGGCGGCGTCGCTGATGCCGGGATAGTCGGGTGTCAGCGTGCGGTCGCCGCCGATCCCGGTCATGGGCGTGATCCCCACCAGCGTGAACGTCGCGCTCGACGAACCCAGGCCGTCCGCGTCGGACCACAGGAAATACTCGAGGGTGACCTCGTCGCCGACGCGCGCCTGCAGGTCGTCGGCGGCCCACTGGTTCAACCAAATCGGCGCGTGACCAAAAAGGGGTCGGGGATCTTTTTCGGTCCCAGATCGTTGAAAATCAGCGGAAACAGGCGGGTTCCCGGGGCCAGTTCCGGGATTTTCGCCAAGGTTTCTCCCTAAAAGATCCCCGACCCCTTTTACCGGGCCGACCCGGCCGGCCAGGCGGTTGTAGCCATCGAGATCAATCGCCGACACCGTCGAATAGGGGATTTCGCGGTCGCCGATCCGGATGGTGTTGGCGACATAGGTCAGCGCCGGGACGACCAGCCGCCGGTCGCGCGCGGCGAGGTTGGCGATGGTCTCGACCAGGTCGTCGGTGAGCAGTCCTGCCCGCGTTTCCACCAGCGTCGTGCCCGCGGTGGTGGTTCGGACGCGGAGGCCAAGATCGTCGAGCGCCGCCGCCGGGGCGATCAGGTTGCGCACGAGTTGCGGGGGATCGACTTCGGCGCCGTCACTCAACGTCAGCAGCATGGTGTTGGCGCGATCGCCGAGCCCCAGGTCACGTTGCAGGCGTCCCATCGGCACGTAGATCGCAAAGACCGCGCCCTGGGTCGGCGACAGCGAAAATTCGCCCAGCGCCCGATCGTCCAGCACCCGCGTCACCGTCACGCGGATCCGTTCGCCGGTCGCTTCGCGGCGGCCCTGCAAGGTCGAGAGGGGGACGTCGCTGGGCCTGGCGACCCGCAACGTGATGGTGTCGCCCGCCTGCGCGCCAATCTCCTGCGCCAGCGCGGCGCTGACCAGTGCGTCGCGGCCCGCCACCTCGAAGCCGTCCTGGCCGTGAAAGCGGCCAAAGCGTTCGTCGATGCCGTAGACCATCACCTGGCCGGCGGTGCGCTTCGACTCGTCG
>JBEGVQ010000061.1:0-7527 GCA_041178345.1 Acidobacteriota bacterium
CCGTCAGCACCTCGCCGACCGAAACCGCATGGATCCAGATTGAAGAGTCGGCGTCCATGTTGAACGATACGGGCAGGTAGCCCATCCGTTGTCCCAGGCTGCCGACATATTTCTTGTAGCGCAGCGCCTGGTAAACGAACCACGGGGAGGCGACGACAACGATCGCCAGCACGAGGACGCTGTAAAGGCTATACATTAAAGGAGTTACCTGACATTCTACCGGCATCCTTCAGGTTTGTCGAACAGGGTTGTACAATTCCGGGTTCATGGCCATCAAAGTTGGAATCAACGGGTTCGGACGCATTGGACGAAACATCATGCGGGCGGCGCTCGCCCACCACGATGTCGATATCGTCGCCGTCAACGACATTACGGATGCGGCCACGCTGGCCCACCTGCTCAAGTACGACTCGGTGCTGGGCAACCTGAGCGTGCCGGTCAGCGCCACGGGCGACACCATTCAAGTGGGCAGCGACCAGTTCAAGGTGCTGGCCAGCAAGGACCCGGGGGCCCTGCCGTGGAAGGCCCTGGGCGTCGACATCGTGTTCGAGTGCACCGGCAAGTTCACCAAGCGAGACGATGCGGCCAAGCACCTGGCGGCGGGCGCGCGCAAGGTCATCATCACGGCGCCGGCCACCAATCCCGACGTCACGGTGGTCCTCGGCGTGAACGACGGCGACTACGACAAGGCGAAACACCACATCGTGTCGAACGCGTCGTGCACCACGAACTGCGTGGCGCCGCTGGCCAAGGTCCTGCACGAAACGTTTGGGCTGCGCAAAGGGTGGATGACCACCGTTCACGCCTACACCAACGATCAGAACCTGCTGGACCTGCCTCACAAGGACCTGCGCCGGGCCCGGGCGGCGGCGCTGTCGATCATCCCGACGACGACCGGCGCGGCCAAGGCAGTGGGCGAAGTCCTGCCGGCGCTCAAGGGCAAGCTCGACGGCATCTCGATGCGCGTCCCGACGCCCAACGTCTCGGTCGTCGACCTGGTCGCCATCCTCGACAAGAAGGCCTCGGCCGAGGAGATCAACGCGGCGTTCGCGGCGGCCGCCGACGGTCCCATGAAAGGCATCATGCAGTTTGTGACCGAGCCGCTGGTGTCGATCGACTTCCGCGGCAATCCGCACTCGTCGATCATCGACGCGGCCTACACCAAGGTGCTCGACGGCGACTTCATCAAGGTGATGGCCTGGTACGACAACGAGTGGGGCTACTCGAACCGCTGCGTCGATCTTCTCAAGAAGTTGTAGCGCGTCCCTTTATGGGGCGCCGGTAACCATGACCAAGCATTCGCTCAGGGACTTCTCCGTCGGCGGGAAGCGCGTCTTCATCCGCGTGGACTTCAACGTGCCGCTGACGAACGGCGTGATTGCCGACGACACGCGGATCACGGCGACGCTGCCGACCATTCAGCATGTGCTGGACCACGGCGGCACGGCCGTGCTCGCGTCACACCTGGGGCGCCCCAAGGGCAAGCCGGCGCCCGAGTTCAGCCTCAAGCCGGTGGCGGCACGGCTGGGCGAACTGCTCACGCGGCAAGTGACGTTTGCCGACGACTGCATCGGACACGCGGCCATTCGCGCGGTCGAAGAGGCGCACGCCGCGGGCGGGTCGAAACTCGTGCTGCTCGAGAACCTGCGCTTCCACGCCGAGGAAGAGAACAACGACCCCGTCTTCGCCGAAGAGCTGGCGACGCTCGGCGACATCTACATCAACGACGCCTTTGGCGCGGCACACCGGGCGCACGCGTCGGTGGCGGCCATGGTCCCGCACTTCGCTGAAGCGGGCGCGGGACTGTTGATGGAGAAGGAGCTCACCTATCTCGGCCTCGCGCTGGGCCAGCCGGATCGCCCGTTCGTGGCGGTGATCGGCGGCGCCAAGGTGTCGGACAAGATCGACGTGATTGACAGCATGCTCGGCCGGGTGGATCGGCTGCTCGTCGGCGGCGCCATGGCCTACACGTTCTTCAAGGCGCTGGGCATGCCGGTCGGCAAGTCGCTGGTCGAAGATGAGAAGCAGGACGAGGCGCGCACGGTCATCGCTCACGCCCAGGCCCGCGGCGTGGTGCTGCAACTGCCCGTCGATCACGTGGTGGCGGCGGCGCTTGATGCCAACGCACCTACCGAAGTGTTGAAGGTCGGCGACGCGGCGATTGGCGACCGCATGGGCCTCGACATCGGCCCCGAAACCTCGCGGCTCTACGCCGGCCTGCTGGCCGATGCCAAGACGGTGGTGTGGAACGGCCCGATGGGCGTGTTCGAGCTGGCGCCGTTTGCCAAGGGCACCCTCGCGGTGGCCCAGGCCGTGGCCCAGGTGCAGGGCACGACCATCATCGGCGGCGGCGATTCGGTCGCCGCGATCAACGCCGCCGGCGTCGCCGGCAAGATGACGCACATCTCGACCGGCGGCGGCGCCTCGCTGGAGTTCCTCGGCGGCGCCGAGTTGCCCGGAGTCGCGGCGCTTCCGGACAAGAAGTGATGCGCACGCCCCTGATCGCCGGCAACTTCAAGATGTTCAAGACCGCGGCCGAGACCGTGGCCTACGTCGCCGAGTTGCGCGGGTTGATCAAGGACGTGGGCAACGTCGAGATCGTGATCGCGCCGCCGTTTACGTCGCTGGCGGCAGCGGCGCATGCGGCGGCCGGCAGCAGCATCGGCGTCGGCGCGCAGAACGTGCACTGGGAGCGCGAGGGCGCGTTCACGGGCGAAATCAGCGCGGGCATGGTGCGCGAAACCGGCGCGCGGTTCGTCATTGTCGGCCACTCCGAACGCCGCACGCTCTTTGGCGAGACCAACGCCACCGTCAACAAGAAGATGAATGCGGTGCTCGCCGCGGGCCTGACGCCGATCGTGTGCATCGGCGAGACGCTCGAGCAGCGCGACCGGAACGAGACGCTGGCGGTGCTCGACCGGCAGCTCAAGGAGGGCCTGGACGGCGCCACCGGCGAGCAGCTGGCGGCCATGGTCCTGGCCTACGAGCCGGTGTGGGCGATTGGGACCGGTCGCAACGCCACGCCGGCCCAGGCCGGCGAGGCCCATTTCCACATCCGGCAGCGGCTCAAACAGTGGTTTGGGCTCGAATCCTCGGATCGGTGCCGCATTTTGTATGGCGGAAGTGTGAAGCCAGACAACATCGCCAAGCTCATCGCCCAGCCCGACGTGGACGGCGCCCTGGTGGGAGGAGCCAGCCTCGACCCGAAGAGCTTCCTTGCCATCATCCGCGGCGCAGCGATATAATCGGAAGTTCTTGCCATGATTTATTACGTCATCGTCACCCTGTACGTCATTGTCTGTGCGCTGCTGATCATCACGATCCTGCTGCAGCAGGGCAAAGGCGGCGATATTGCGAACGCGTTTGGCGGCGGCAGCAGCCAGGCGGTATTCGGTGCGCGTTCGGGCGCCACGTTGCTGACCCGGGCGACCGCGGTGCTCGCGGCGCTTTTCGTGATTGGCGCGATTACGCTCACGATCTGGGGCCAGCGGGGTCCAGGATCGGTGGTCGGCGGCATCGACGGACCGGATCCGGCTCCGGCCGCTGCGACGCCTGCGCCGGCCGCGCAGCCGGCGACCCTGCCGCCGGGCAACACCACGCCGTAGCCGGGCGCACACAGCGTCGTTTGGTCTATACTTTCTATCTGCCTGCGGGAGTGGCGGAATTGGCAGACGCACTAGCTTGAGGTGCTAGCGGGAGCAATCCCGTGGAGGTTCGAGTCCTCTCTTCCGCACCAATACAAAAGGCCAACCTTAGGGTTGGCCTTTTTGTTTTGGTGCGCCGAACGCGTCAACTCCCTTGAAGCTCCACGGCCAGGCGCCTAGATAGCCGCCTTCCCGTACCAGCCCTTGGTAGTCTTCGGGCCAGTAGGCCGGCGGCAGGTGATCAGGCGGATGCTGTCGCGGACTCGCGGCGTGCTCGCCGATCAAGAGCGGCTTGCTCAATCCGAAACTCGCCGCGCGGCGGCCAAACACCGAGGTGTCGCGATCCTGGTAGCGGACGTCGGGGTACGAATGCACCTGGATGAAGTCGAGAGCGTATGCGGGATGGTCCCATTCGCTCGCGAAGCGGACGCGCCCGCCGCCCAGCGTGACCAGGGCCGACGAGCGGGCGTGAATTCTGGTCGACACGTCGCCCACGAACGCCCGCAGTTCGTCGATGGTCAAGGTCTCGCGGCCCAAGGGGGGCTCGAGGCCGGCCGTCACCCAGTCCGGCTCGTTGATGATGTCGAACGAGTGAATGGCCTGGCCAAGATCGGCGCGCGGGCCACCGGTGCCGTAGGCGTCCAGCAACGGCTCGACCAGGGCGCCGGCCATCTCGGTTCGATCGCGCGCGGAAGCCGCCATGGCCCGCCTCACCGGATCGTGCATCCACGCGTAGTCGAACAGCACCAGGCACAAGCGCACGCCGGCGTCGCGCGCGCACGCGAGCGCGGCGTCCATGTCGATGAAGAACAAGTCGTCCAGCCCATCGCAGCGGCGATCGGCGCCCCACCGCACGCCGCCGCGGCCATCGGTGAACACAAACCACCGCGCGACCTCGATGCCCAGGGCCGCCATCGTCTCGAGATCGGCGCGGACTTCGTCGACGTGAGTGGAAACCCCGGTGTGGCTGTCCCAGATGTTGCGGCCGAAGTCGCAACCGTAGTTGGGACGGCCGTTGACGATGGTCCAGGGGTAGTTGATGCCGGCGATCACGTGTTGCGCCTGCCGTGACGCAGAGCCGCTCAGCGGGCCGAGGCCCGCAGGCCGACCCGGCGACGCAGGAAGTTCGTCCGCTTCGCCGGGGCAAGCGCCTGCCACCGGCGGATCATCTCGCCCTCGGCGCGATCAGCCTCTTTTGCGAGCGCGACGAGCGGCTGGCTTCGGCTTGGGCGCTTGCGCTTCATGGGCACGTTCCAGGATTGGGATGACCGCCAGATCGCGGGGACGGCCCGCGGCCCGTTTGCTCTTGATGATATCAGCCAGTGCCGCCACGCGCAGGGACTCGCCGTCGATGGTGATGACGCCGGCGCGGTCGCGTAAGCCCTCGTAGCTGCGTGGCCCGTGGATCCGCGCCATGAAATCGAGCTGCAGGCCGTCTTCGTCGCGCACGATTCGGTACAGGTCGGAGGCCGGGTAGAAGGGCCGCATCACCGTTGCCGACAACACGTCGGCCACCCGCCGCAACTTGGCGACAGTCCCCGTCGTCTTGCGGAACAGAAAGTCCAGGTCCAGTGTTGTCAGCGGCACGCCGCGCAACGCCGCGGCGGCGTTGCCGATGAGCACCGCCTCGAGCTTGGCCAGACGCAGGGCCCGAGCCACTTCGACAAGGAGAGGGCGCGCGTCCATTCGCCCCATCCTAGCCTAGCCGTGAGAAAATCCCGACATGACACGCCTCGCCGGCCGGCTCCTCATCGCGACCCTCATGGTGGGCGCCGGCGCGTGCCGCCGGGCGGACCCACCACCGGCGAACTCGACGCCGACGATGGCCCCGGCACCGGCGCCGCCTTCGCCGGCCGCGCGCCGGCCGATCGAGGAGGCGGCGTCTGAACCACCGCCAGCAGCGGGCGCCCTTGCCCTGCTCACGGCGCCGGCCCTGGGCGACCTGGACGCCATGGCCAAGCGCGGCCGCATCCGCATCCTCGTGGCGCGGAGCCGCACCTACTACTTCGTGGACAACGGCCGGCAGCGCGGGGCGACCTACGACGCGGGCGTGGCGTTTGCGCGCTTCGTGACCAGCCGGCTCGGGGCCGGGCAGGCACAGATTTCGGCCGTCTTCATCCCGACCCCCGAGAATGCGCTGGTGGCCGACCTGCTGGCCGGGCGCGGCGACATTGCCGCCAACCTCCGGCAGACGTTCGAGCGCGACGACCAGGTGGCCTTTGCCACGCCGACGCTGACCGGCATTCGCGAGCTGGTTGTCACTGGAAGGGGTGAGCGGCCGCTCGTAAGCCTGGAAGACGTCGCCGGCCGCAGCATTCACGTGCGCAAGAACAGCGATCACCACGCGAGCCTGGTGCGCCTGAACGACCAGCTGAAGAAGATCGATCGCCCATCCGCCCGCATTGCCTTGGCCGACGAAGCCCTGAACGACGAGGACCTGCTGGACCGGGTGAACGAAGGCACCTACCCCGCGACCCTGGCCGACGACTACGTCTTCGAGGCGCGGCAGCGCGAGCTGACGAGCGTGGCGGCGAACCGGGACGTGGCGGTCAGCCAGGACGGCGTGATCGCGTGGGTCACGCGCAAGGACGCCCCGCAGTTGCTGGAGGCGATCAACGCCTTCTTCGCCGCACACAAGCCGCGACCGTAACCACCATGCGTGTCCTGGTTGCCGAAGACGACAGCGTGATCGCCGACTTCGTGGCCCAGGGGCTTCGCGAGGCAGGCTTCGTCGTCGACGTGGCCGCCACCGGGCCCGACGGGCTGCGCAAGGCGGTGGACGGGTCGTACGATGCCGCGGTGATCGACGTGATGCTGCCGGGACTGGACGGCCTGGCGCTGATCGAGCAACTGCGCGCGAAGAAGGTGCAGACACCAGTGCTGATCCTGAGTGCGCGCCACACGGTTGACGATCGCGTGAAGGGCTTGCAGGCCGGCGGCGACGACTACCTGACCAAGCCGTTTGCGTTCGCCGAGTTGCTGGCGCGGGTCCAGGCGCTGCTCCGGCGGGCCGGCGGCACACCGGAAGTAACCCGGCTGGTCGCGGGCGACCTGTCGCTCGACCTGTTGTCGCGAAAGGTCGAGCGCGCCGGCCGGACGCTCGACCTGCGGCCGCGCGAGTTCGCCCTGCTCGAGTACCTGATGCGGCACCCGGGCCGCGTGCTGTCGAAAACGATGATCCTCTCGCAGGTCTGGGGCTACTCGTTCGACCCCGGCACCAACGTCGTCGACGTGCTGGTCTCCCGGCTGCGCGACAAGGTGGACGAAGGGTTCGCGACCAGGCTGATTCAGACCGTGCGCGGAGCGGGCTATGTCCTCAAGCTGGATTGAGCGCGCCAGCCAGGCGCTCGGCCTCCGCCTCGCGGCGTGGTACCTGGGCACCTTCCTCGCCAGCACCTTGGTCATCGCGGGGCTGACCTACGGCCTGCTCGCGGCGTCGCTCGAGACGCGCGACCACGACATCATCCAGTCAACGCTGCGCGAGTACGCCACGCGCTACCAGGCCGGCGGCCTGCCGGCGCTGGCCCGCGCGATCGAGCTCGAACAACGATCGGGACTGCGCGAGCCGCTGTTCGTGCGGCTGGTCGGCCCATTCCAGGACGTGCTGCTCTACTCGCTGCCCGAAACCTGGGGCGCGTTCGAGTTGTCGGAGCTGCCCGGCGGCCCCAACGACATCTGGGGACGGGTGCCCGCGCGCGATCGCAACGCGGTACTCGAAGTCGCCACCTTGCCGCTCGGCGGCGGCACCGTGCTGCAGGTTGGCAAGACCAGCGAATCGCGCGACCAGTTGCTGTCGAACTTCCGCCGCGTGCTCCTGCTTGGCGCCGCCGCAGCGGTCGCCATCGGCATCATCGGCGGCATCTTCCTGACGCGCTCGACGCTC
>JBEGVQ010000062.1:0-2641 GCA_041178345.1 Acidobacteriota bacterium
TGAACTGAGCGGCACTCAGGCGAAGACCATCAGAATTCCGGCCGCGCCCAGGAACGTGCCGAGCGGCAGTTTGCGGCGGCCATCCTGCCCGTATTTCGCCACGAGCAACAGCCCCACCGCGGCTCCGGTGACGTTGGCGATCAGGAGCACAATCAGGAGCTTCGAGGCGCCCAGCAAGGCCCCGAGCATGGCCACCAGCTTCCAGTCGCCTTGCCCGAGTGCCTCTTCGCCGTAGTAGCTCTCGGCGGCGGTGGCCAGGGCCAT
Source organism: Acidobacteriota bacterium (assembly GCA_041178345.1). Lineage (GTDB taxonomy): Bacteria > Acidobacteriota > Vicinamibacteria > Vicinamibacterales > UBA2999 > 12-FULL-67-14b. Next base: position 265 of record JBEGVQ010000062.1, read on the forward strand.
CATCGCGAAGTAGCCGATCGACGCCGACAGCGCGGCGTCGACCAGCGACACCGGCCAGCCGGGGAGCAAGGTCGCCGCGATGCCGGCCACGATCCCCGGGAGCGTGATCACGTCGGGAAGAACGAAATGCTGCAGGTCGATGACCGCCAGCACCAGCAGCGACGTCACCAACAGCATCCGGAGCATGGCCGCCGTGGTCCAGGGGTCGTCTGTCAGCGCCAGCAGGGCCCACAGCGCGGCATTGCCCAGCTCGACGCCCGGCCGCCAGCCGGGCCGCGACCACCGGCACCAGCGGCATCGCCGGTATGCCACCCCCAGAATAGGCAGGTGTGCCACCAGCCCGTAGGCTCGGCCACAGCCAACGCAGGCGGTGGCGAACGGCCCCTCCGCCTCGTCCCACGGCAGCCGCAGGATGCAGTAGTTTGCCACTGCTCCCGCAGCCAGCCCGAGGGCGGCGCAGCCGGCTGGCCAGGCCCACCCCCAGTGGTTCACGACCTGCATCACGGCAGAGGCTTGTCCTTCGTCATCACGAGCCGATCCGTCTGCGTCCAGCCTTTCGCGCCACCTGGCGTAAGGACATGGCGCCAGGGACTGCCCATGTCGAGCATGACCAGGGACGTGCCGGGGACCAGGCAATCGACCAGCGGGGCGTTGAAGTCGGGACCGGCTCGCATCTCGATGCACACGCCGTCTTTCCCCGAGGTCTTGGCCGCGCTGCCACTGAACGAATACGGCACGCCCGAGTCATCGAGGCCGGTGACCCCCTCTTTGATGGGGCTGTCCTGGTATTCAAGGGGCGGCATCTTGACCGCGGCCTGGCTGCCAGGCTCGATGATGCGGGGCGTGATCAGGAAGAGCAGTTCCGTGTTCTGGGTCACCTTGCGCTGCCAGCGGAACAGGGGAAAGTTCTGCAGCACCGGGATGCCGCGTTCTTCGAGCGAGTCTTTCGAGGTCAGCAGTCCGCCGAGCACCAGGCTTTCGCCGGCGCCGACCACCGCGGTGGTCTCGACCCGTTGGATGGTGAACCCGGGCACATCGCCGTTGCCAAGCGTCAGCGACGGATTGACGATGCTCGGCGCCACTTCGAGGGCGATCTTGCCATCGTCGCCAACCGTGGGACGAATGTCGAGCCGCACGCCGAACTGCTGGAAGGAGAACCCGGACTCGACGTTGCCCTGGCTGGTGATGGCGCCGGGGATGGGGATCTCGCCGCCCACCATCACCGAGGCCTGCTCGCCCGACAGGGTCAGGATATTCGGCTCCGCCACCGAACGGCCAATCTGCTTCTCGCTGAGCATGTCGAGGGCCGCTGCCAGCCCCATCGTTCCGTTCACGAACGTTCCCACGACGTTGCCGAGGCCAGGGAGACTGCCCGACGTCTTGCCGCGTGCGTCAGGCAACGCGCCGGTGCCAGGAACGGTGAAGCTGCCGACCGAGAAGTTGGTCGAGTCGAGCCGGAAGTTCACCCCCAGCCGGCGCGCCTTGCTACGGTCGATCTCGAGCACGCGAATGGCCACCATCACCTGCGGCAGGGAATCGACCTTCAGAAACGACACCACCCGGCCCGACTCGGACGTGATCAGCAGGCCTCGCGCCAGTTGGGCCGACAGGCCGCTGCGCGGCGGCTCGCCCGCTTCGACCCCGCCGCTCATCGACGACTGGCCTCGATTGAATGCCACCCGGCTTTCATCGGCTGCCTTGACGGTCTTGCCGTTGCCCCCGAGCTGACGGTCGGCGAGAATCACGGCCTGCACCATCGCGTTGACATCACGCACCTCGCCTTCGAGGATGTAGGAGTCGGTGGCCGAATCCGCTTCGCTGCCGGTCTGCACGCGGCGGATCCGGATGCGCGGGTCAATCGCGGCCATCGCCGATGACAACCGATCCTCAATGCCGCCCAGCACACCGGGATAGCGCAGCAGGTTGATGATGCGGAGCGGCGGGGCCTTGTCCCCCTTCGGGCGGCCAAGCAGTTGATCGACGACCGCGCGCGCGCGCAGCGCGGTCGATTCATTCGGCACCTCGCCGCGCAGGACCACCGAGTCGGGCTCGGGGCCGAGTTCGAGGATGATATAGGGCGCAACGTCACGCAGCGCGCGACGGGCCTGCTCCAGGTTGGGCTCGACCACCAGCCGGTAGAACAGCTGCCGGCCGTTCGCCAGCCAGATGAAGATCGTGGTCCGGCCGGCCTTGAGGCCGTTTACCACCACCTCGCGGCTGGACACGACATGGAGCTTGGCCAGGGTGTCGTCGGCAATCGCAATACGTTCACTTGGTTGCGGCCACGTCAGCCGCAGGCCTGAGCCGATCACCGCGGTGACGACACCGACCTCCTGTGGAGCGCCGGACCCGCTCGGCGCGGGCGTGAGCTGCCGGG
>JBEGVQ010000063.1:0-4417 GCA_041178345.1 Acidobacteriota bacterium
GTACACCGCCATCGAACAGCGCGCCCATCCCTACTCCCTCGGCGTCACCGAGATCAGGCCGGCGCGCGATGCCGTGTTCGCCAACAGCGAAGCGTTGTCGCTGGCCTTCCAGGTGATCAACGCGCGGGCCCCCGAGACCGGCAAACCCGATGTCACGGTCAACTTCCGCATCACCCGGCAGGCGGGCAGCCGCGACGTGCAGGTCGCCACCCTCACGCCGCTCCGCTACGACGCGACCACCCTGCCGGCAGATTTCGACGTGCGGCTGGGACACCCCCTGATCGCGGCCATGTCGGTACCACTGGCGACGTTGCCCCGCGGCGCCCACCGGCTACACATCGCGGCGACCGACCACGGCACGGCCACCACCACGCACCGCGCGATTGAATTCAGTGTCACCGCCACGCCGCTGTCGCTGCTGGCAGAGGCCCCGCCCCTGGGCCGGCGCTTTCGGCGCGAAGACGCCATCGAGGATGCCGTGCTGGCGCCGCTCGTCCGGGCCTTCACGCCGCCCGAGCCGTCGCCTGCGCTACGCCGCGCCCTCGACCAGGCCGCCAGCCGCGCGTTCATCGACCTGCTCGCCGAACAGCCGGTGCCACAGGGCGAGCAGGCCACCCGTACCGCGCTGACCGGCCTGGCGCTTTACGCCGTCGGCGACGTCTCGGCCCTGGCTCGGTTTCAGCAGGCGGCCGCGCTTGGCGGCCCTGGGGGCCCAATACAGTTCTTGATCGGCGCGGTCCGTGCGCTCCAGGGCCGTGACCCGGATGCGATTGCCGCCTGGCAATCGGCCAGGGGCGAGGGCCTGAACCTGGCCGCGCCCTTCCTGGTCGAGGCGTACTTGCGTGGCGGCGACGGCGCGCGGGCGTCGGCGCTGGTGTTGGCGGAACTGGCCGGTCGGCCGGCGGAGGGGACGTGGGCGCGCGCCCTGGCGGCCTCGCACCTCACCAGCGGACGCAACCAGGACGCGCTCGCCGTGCTCGAGGCCCAGTTGGCGAGGACGCCGGACGACCTCGACGGCCGCTGGCTCCAGTTGCAGGCGCTCTTTGGCCGGCTGGTCAGGGATGGCAGCGACGATCGCCATCGCTTCACCGAACTTGCGGAGGCGTACATCGCGGCCGGCGGCGCCCATGCGCAGCTCGCCGCCGAATGGGTGACGGCGGTTCTCTAGTCTTTGCGAGGCTTCAGGGCCGCAGGCGGCTTCGGCGTGCCTTCGGTCTTCAGCGAGTAGGCGCTGCGCGATGCCACCGTGATGTTGGGGCGGTTCACTTTGACGTCGAGCTGGCGCGTGCGCTTGGTCGGGTCTGGGTTGGTCGAGTAAAACCCCAGCACATAATAGTCACTGGTCTCGGCGTCGATACGCCGCAGTTCGGTGGCGAAGTCGTTGGTGTTCACGACCGCAAAACCACCGGTCTCCTCGGCGAGGTACCGCAGCGAGCTGGTCGTCTTCTGCACGTAGGTCCGCCAGTCGCTCTGGTCGACGTACTCGCCGACGTCGGTAATGCCGGCCAGGCCACGCGGGTCGATGGTGTACAGGGTGGCGTTGGCGCGATTGGCCGACAACGTCAGCTCGCGCATCAGCCGGTGCAGGTCGATGTCCGCCGTCACCGCACCCATCTTGAAATACGGGTTCTCATCGTCGAGCGCGAACGCCATCGGGTCGGCGTATCGTCCGCCCATGACCCGGTCCTTGCTGTTGCGGCCGGCGGCAAACGGGTCGAAGTCGTAGCCGGTGCTGATGTAGATCACCGCCTTGCGCCGGTTGGCGACTTTCTCGATGTCGCTCAAGATGTCGTACGCCGTGTAGAACGCCATCTGCGCCCGGGCGCGGATGTCGCCCGGCCCCTGCGAGTTCTCCATCATCTTGAAGATCTCTCGCGGCAGGTACCCCGAGCCGCGAATCTTCCGGGGCGCCTCAGCGAGGAGCTTGCGATCGTAGGTCGGTCCGACTTCAAGGTAGGAGGGCCCGCTCGAGACGATCGCGACAAAGTCGCCGTCGTGAATCAGCGTGTTGAGGACGGTCTCCAGCAGGCGGCGAACGTGGGGCGTCAACTCCGGCTCGAAATGCAAGTCGTCGATGAAGATCAGGAAGACGCGACCGGCCGTGTCGGCCATGCTGCGCCGCGCCGCCGGTAAGACGATGCCCTCAGGCGCGGCGGCCGCCGGTGCCGGCTGCAACAGGTTAAAGGTGCGCCCGCCGTGCACCAGGGAGAATGATGTCACCGTCTGCTCAACGCCGTCTTCGAGAATGGTAAAGTCGGCCGCGGTCAGGTCAGAGACGAACTGGCCCTTTCCGTCGCGCGGAATGACGTCGGTCGTGACCAGGGTCACGCCGGCCCGGAACGTTGGCTGGCCCGGCGCCAGTGCCGATGCTGGAGCCTGCCCCTGAGCGAACAATGTAGCGTCCGGATCTAGCCGGACTATGTCCGCACCGGCCACCACCGCAGCCACCGCGGCGGCCGCCAACGTCAAGCTGAACCTCATCCCGACAGTATAATGTTGCTCATGCATCCGACCCGCCGACAGGTTTTAGGCACCCTTGCCGCCACTGGCGCGGCCACCCTGGTTGACCCCGGTCACGTGCTGGCGAAGCTGGCGGCCGACGTCCCCTGCACCGGGGCCGCTCCGGCCGGGGAGTTGCTCGGCACGCTGCCGCTGTTCCGTAACCGGCCGCAGGTCCAGGCCTTCGGCGTGAAATATGGCGGGCCCGGGCTCGACGCCCGCATGGTCACCGACCTGTCGATCCTCGAACCGGGCAAGCTGATCACGCCGAACGAACTCGCCTACATCCGCACGGAGATCCCGGCCGCGGCGGCGAACCACGCTGGTCCGTGGACCATCGAGACGAGCGGCCTGCTCGCCAAGGACGGCCTGCTCCAGCTCGACGCGATGGCCACACAGTCCAGGAGCTACGGGGCTCACCTGTTCGAGTGTTCCGGCAACGCCAACCCGTCGAATTTCGGCTTGATGAGCGTCGCCGAGTGGGACGGCATCCCCCTGGTCGATGTCGTCGCCGGCCTGAAGCCGACCAAGGACGCCACCGCGGTGCTCGTGAGCGGGTTCGACCATATCGGCCAGGTGTCGCAGCGGTCGATCGTCGGCGCCAGCTGGGTATTTCCGCTCGCCGGGCTCGACCAGCTCGGCGCCTTCCTGGCCGTGCGCATGAACGGCGAACCGGTGCCGGCCGATCACGGCAAGCCCGTACGCCTGGTCGTCCCCGGGTGGTACGGCTGCACCTGGATCAAATGGGTCAACGAGATTCGTCTCGTCGGCCCTGACGAACCAGCGACGACGCAGATGGTGGAGTTCACGAACCGAACGCACCAGGCCAACCCGCACAAGCTTGCGCGCGACTACACACCGGCCGACATCCAGACCGCGGCCACGCCAGTGCGGATCGAGAAGCGCCGCACCCCCTCGGGCATCGAATACCGCATCGTCGGCATCGTCTGGGGCGGCACCAAGGTGGTTGACCGCCTGGCGGTCCGGATCACGCCTGCGGCGCCGGCACCGCAACCCTTCGACAGCAAGAGTGGCGAGTTCACGCCCTTCGCGGTGTGCCCAACGCCCAAGACGCACGCGACGTGGAACCTGTGGGAGTACCGCTGGAAGCCCACCGCGCCAGGCACCTACGACATCGCGCTGACGGTTGCCGACGCCAGTGTGCCTCAGCGCCGGTTGGAGACGGGCTACTACATGCGGCAGGTGACGGTCGAAGAAGTCTAGCCACGAAGGACACGAAACAACCCCGAACGTCGGCTCGTCGTGGTTATTTGACGGCCTCGCGTGCCTCGGCGATCTCCGGCAAACCGGGATCAGCCAGGCGCCAGTTCGCCAGGAACCGTTTATACGTTGCGCGAGCCGACGCGGAATCGCCGGCGTTGCGATAGGCACGCGCCAGGCCCAGCACTGCCCGGCTGCGGTTGGGCGTGCGCGCCAGCGCGCGGTCGAACCACACGACCGCCTCTTTCGCGCGGCCGACCTGGAACAACAACTCGCCGTACAACTCGTCGGCGCCTTTCACCGGGAACGGCCGGCCAATGGGCCTGGGCATGCGTGCCTGCAGGGCCACGGCGCGGTCCATCATCGCAAAAGCGGCGGCGTGCTGGCCGCGGGCGAACAGGTCGAGCGCTTCCATCTGGCGCAGCATCACCTCGGCCTGCTCGCGCAGTTCGGCCGCCTGGGCCGGCGCCGAGGCGTTGCGGAACTCGGCGATGGTGGCCTGCACGCGGGGGGCGTCGCCGAGATTGACGGCACTGAGGCCCACGGCAAACAGCTCCTCGACATTGTCGAAGGTCGACTGGCCTTTCAATTCGCTCCAGCGCTCGCTCTCGATGATGTAGCGCGCCCGCATCGAGCCGCGATCGTTGCGCAAGGCGGCCTCGCCACTGCCCCGCCCAATCTCACTCTGCTCGCCATA
>JBEGVQ010000064.1:0-14589 GCA_041178345.1 Acidobacteriota bacterium
TCCGAGAACGGCGTGCGGTCGAAGTCGCCGAAACCGGCTTCGATCAGGAACCCGGCTTCCGTGAGCAGCGTGCGGGCCTGTAACGGGGCGAGCCAACTGAGGCTCAGCCGCCGATACCGCCGCCGCGCCAGCGTCCCCTCCGCGTCGAGCTCATCTTCCCACGTCACCACCCTGATGGTTTGCGCCCCTTCATCCACAAGCGACGTAACCCAGAGCAGCGCATCGGCGCCGGATGGCAACTGGTACTCCGCCCGCAGCTGCACCTGCCGCATGTGACCGACGAGCGACGGCGTCATCAGGAAGTCGTCGAACACAAAACGGCCACCGGGCTCGAGCTGGGAGAACACCTGGGCGATCGCGCGGCGCTTGTCGTCGAGCGCGACGAGATGGCCGAGGCTGTGGTACGGCAAGGCGATCAAGCCAGCCGGCCGATCGAGGTGAAAGCTCCGGAAGTCGGCATTGAGCAGGGTGAGCCGTTCGAGCACGCCGGCGCGTTCGGCGCGCAGGCGGCACTGTTCGAGCATGGCCTGTGACAGGTCGACGCCGATCACCGACCGTCCCCTGGACGCGGCCGCCACGGCAATGCGCCCGTCACCGACGCCCAATTCCACGACCGGCCCCGTCTCGTTCAGGTAGGCGTCAACGTAGAACGCCAGGTTGGCCCGCGTCGAGCCGGCCGTCTCGGTCCAGACCTGGTAGATGTCGGCGAAGCGATCGTACTCGCTGGTCGGAAGCACCGCGCTAGCCCAGCCTGACGATGGTGTTGGCCACGCGGGCACCCAGCGCGGACAGTGATTTCTTCGTCCGCTCGTCGGTCATGGTGCCGGCCGCATCAAACGCTTGCGCCACGCCAGGCACCGCCACGACCGGCAGCATCAGCACGCCAAGGTTGGCGAGGATCATCGACACATGAGGCAGGGCGCGGATGGTGCCAAACGCGCCGTTGGACGCGCCCATCAAGCCGCCGACCTTGCCCTCGAACGGGGCCCGGTCGCTCTCGCCGTTCACGCTCTGCGACAGCCAGTCGATGGTGTTCTTGAGCAGCGGCGTGATCGAGGTGTTGTATTCCGGGCTGGCAATCAGCAGGCCGTTGGCCGCCATCATCAGCGCGCGTAACTCGAGCATCGCCGGCGGCACGCCGTGCTGCTCGTGCCAGTCGGCGTGGTAGATCGGCATGGGATAGTCGCCGAGGTTGACGACCGTCACCTCGGCCCCGGCATCGCGCGCCCCGGCCACGGCGACGGCCAGCACTTTCCGGTTCCAGGAGTCGCGGCGCGCACTCCCGGCAAAAGCGAGAATCTTGGCGGTGGTCACTCGGCCTCGTTACTGCGTGCAGCGGGGGGCGGCAACGTTGACGCCCTCCATCAGCAGGGCGCGATAGTTGGCGATCTCTTCCTCGCAGCGCGACTTCTTGCTCGACTCCCAGAACTGGTTCGCGAGCCAGAACATGCCCGCCGACAACGGCAGGCCGGGCGTGCGGTAGATCTGCGGGGTGACCTGCTCGGTCAACTGCCGGTGCGACGGCGCCGAGCCGGGCACGGGGCCGTTGAACAGATCCACGCCCTGGAGCACCTCGATCTTCGGTGCCAAGCCGTACACCTGGACCTGGTATTCAAGCCGGAAGGCCGTTCCGGCCTGCTGCTGCTTCTCGCGCGACTCGGTCAGAAACAGCCCCTTCTGGATGCGCTCGAGCGAGACCCCGAACTTGTTGGGGTCCACGGGCGCCTCGGCTGCCGGCGCGGCCGGTAGCTCCTGCGCCCCCGCGGGCGCCGCCAGGCTCAGGAGTAGGGCGGTCAGCGCGAATACCCGCATATGCTCATTATGACGCCGGAACGGGGCGCCGCGCTTGGGTCAGAGCATCCCCAGCTGGAGCTTGGCCGCGTCCGACATGCGGTCCTTGGTCCAGGGCGGATCCCACACCACTTCGACCTTGGCGTCGGTGACGCCTGCGACCGAACGCGCCTTGTCGCGCACCTCGATTGGCAGGGATTGCGCGGCCGGGCAGGCCGGCGCGGTCAGCGTCATCTTGACGCCCACCTGTCCGGCCGCGTCGATGATGACGTCGTAGATCAACCCCATCTCATAGATGTTGACGGGGATCTCCGGGTCGAAGACGGTCTTGAGCGCCTCCACCACCTTCGGGGCAACGGTGTCCATCTTCACCGGATCCGGCGTGATGTCGACGGTCGACTCGCTGACGGCGTTGGCGGCACTGTCTTCCGGCAGGCCGCCGGTGGTCATGACTGGCAAATTCATTCGGTGGATACCGGCGCGTCGCTCTCGTGCGCGACCGCCGCCTTCATGGTGTGCCAGGCGAGGCTGGCGCACTTGATGCGCGTCGGAAACTCGCGGACGCCCGCGAGCACCGACAGCTTGCCCAGATCCGCCGTCGGGCCGTCATGGTCCGACGTGATCATGGCGTGAAACTGGTCGAACAACGCCCGCGCTTCGTTCGCGGTCTTGCCCTTGAGGGCGTCGGTCATCAGCGAGGCCGAAGCCTTGGAGATGGCGCAGCCCGAGCCCTGGAACGCGACGTCCGTGATCACGCCGCCCTCCATCGCCACGTACAGCGTGAGGCGATCGCCACAGAGCGGGTTGTAGCCTTCCTGCTTCGTCGCACCCTCGATCACCCGGAAGTTATGCGGGCGTCGATTGTGGTCGAGGATGACTTCCTGGTAGAGGTCGGTGAGCTCGCTCATACGAACAGCTCCCTGACCTTGTGCAGGCCGCGCACGAGGGCGTCGATGTCCTCGCGCGTGTTGTAAATGCCCAGCGATGCGCGAATGGTCGCGGGAATGCAGAACCGATCCATCACCGGCTGCGCGCAGTGCTGGCCAGTGCGCACCGCGACGCCCTGCTGATCGAGAATCGTGCCCGCGTCGTGCGGATGCACGCCCTCGAGCGTGAACGACAGCACGCCGGTCTTGTGCCGGGCCTCGCCAATGATGCGGGCGCCCGGCAGCTGCTTCACCTGCGCGGTGGCGTAGTCGAGCACGGCGTCCTCGTGCGCCAGCGCGGCCTCGCGGTCGATGCCTGCCAGGTAAGCGATCGCCGCCCCCAACCCGACCACCCCGGCCATGTTGGGCGTGCCGGCCTCGAACTTGTACGGCACCTCGTTGAACCGGGTCTTCTCGAACGTGACCGACGCGATCATGTCGCCACCGCCCTGGTAGGGCGGCATCGCCTCGAGCAACGACGCGCGGCCATACAGCACGCCGGTGCCGGTCGGCCCGAACATCTTGTGGCTCGACAGCACGTAGAAATCGCAATCCAGCGCCTGCACGTCGATCACCAGGTGCGGCGCCGCCTGTGCGCCATCCACCAGGACGACGGCGCCGACGGCATGCGCCTGTTCGATCATCGTCTTGATCGGGTTGATGGTGCCAAGCGCATTCGAGACGTGCCCGACCGCGACGATCTTCGTGCGCGCCGACAACAGCGCCGCGAAGGCGTCCTGATCGAGCTCCCCGGCGTCGTTGATCGGCACGACCTTGATCACCGCGCCAGTCTGCTCCGCCACCATCTGCCATGGGACGATGTTCGAGTGGTGCTCGAGCCACGACAGCAGGATCTCGTCACCGGGCTTCAGCATCGACCGCCCGTAGCTCTGGGCCACCAGGTTGATGCCGTCGGTCGTGCCCTTCGTAAACACAATCGTCCGCTCGCCGGGCGCGTTCAGGAACGTCGCCGTCCTGGCCCGGGCGCCCTCGTACAGGGCCGTCGCGCGCTCGCTCAACAAGTGGGTCGCGCGATGAATGTTGGCGTTGGCGTGGCGATAGTAATCGTCCATCGCCTTCAGCACGGCTTCAGGCTTCTGGCTGGTGTTGGCGCTGTCGAGATACACCAGCGGCTGGCCGTGCACACGCTCGGTGAGAATCGGGAAATCGGCCCGAACCTTGTCGACGTTGAACGCCGCGGCGGCACTGGTGAGGGTGGCCATCAGCGCTCCGCGTCCTTGCGAAGACGAGCGAAGAAGTTGCTCTCGATCTGCTCGCGCAAGGCCGGGATCTTCAAGCCCTGGATGACCTCCCCGGCAAACGCGTGCAGCAGCATCTCGCGCGCCGCTTCGCGGTTCAACCCGCGCGCCTGCAGGTAGAACAAGGCCTCTTCGTCCAACTGCCCCACCGCCGCCCCATGCGTGCATTTCACATCGTCCGCAAAGATCTCGAGCTGCGGATTCGAGTTGATGGTCGCGTCGTCCGACAGCAGCAGCGCGCGGTTGGTCTGCTTGGCGTCGGTCTTCTGCGCGTCGAGCTGCACGATGATGCGGCCGTTGAACACCGCCTTCGACTTGCCGGCCAGGATGCCCTTGTAGATCTCGTGGCTGGTGCAGTGCGGCATGGCGTGATCGAGCGAGGTGTGCGTGTCCATGAGCCGATCGCCATCGGCGAGATAGACGCCGTTCATGGTGCAGTCGGCGCCTTCGCCCTTGAGGGCGATGCCGATGTCGTGGCGCATGATGCGGGCGCCGGTCGAGAACGCGTGCGATTCGAACACGCCCCTGGCCTCAACGTGGGCCTGGATGTTGGCGAGGTGGAAGGCCTGGTCCGACTCGCGCTGATCCGTGTAGAGCTCAACGCGTGCGCCCTGGCCAACCACGACCTCGGCCACCGCGTTGTTGAAGTACGCCGTGCCCGGGGCGCCAATGAACGACTGCGCCACCCGGACCTGGCTGTTCTCGCCGGCCACGATCAGGACGCGCGGATGCGCGACGACCGGTGCATCTCCGCCAGTCACGATCACGATGTGAACGGGCGTCTCGACGATGGCGCCCTTGGTCACCATGATCGCGACGCCGTCATCCAGGAACGACGTGTTGAGCGCCGCAAACGGATGCGTGGCAATGCTGAACACCTTGCCGAGGTGCGTCTCGATCCCGTCGGTGGCATCGCGCGCGCCGTCGCGCAGGCTGGCAATGCGCAGGCCCTTGGGCAACGCGCCGAGGTCCGACAGGCCGGCCGCAAACCGGCCATTGACGATGACCAGGCGCACGGCACCCGGAACGGTGACCGATGACACCAGCTCGGCGGCCCGCGCGAACGCGCCCTGCGCCAGGGGCCAGTTGGCCTCGGCGATCGGCGACACGTTGGTGAAGCGCCAATCCTCGAGGCGGGTCGTCGGAAAGCCGACCGCGGCAAAATGCTTCGCCGCCGCCTCACGGCGTTCCCTGACCCAGGCCGGCGCTGCTTGCACGAGGGCTTCCATTACTTCCTCGCTCCCGCCGGTTCCGTCCAGGCGTAGCCCTTCTCTTCGAGCTCCAGGGCCAGTTCACGGCCGCCCGAACGGACGATTCGTCCGTCGGCGAGCACGTGGACGTAGTCGGGCACGATGTACTCGAGCAGGCGCTGGTAGTGGGTGACCACGATGAACGAGCGCTCGGGGCTGCGCATGGCATTGACGCCGTCAGACACCACGCGCAGGGCGTCGATGTCGAGGCCCGAGTCGGTTTCGTCGAGCACGGCGAGCGTCGGTTCGAGCACGGCCATGTGGAAGATCTCGTTGCGCTTCTTTTCACCGCCCGAGAAGCCTTCGTTGACCGACCGCATCAGCATCGACTCGTCCACATGCAGGATCTTGAGCTTCTGCTTCACGAGCGCCATGAAGTCCATGGCGTCGAGTTCGTCGAGGCCCTGCTGCTTGCGCTTGGCGTTCAGCGCGGCCTTGAGGAAGTACGCGTTGTTCACGCCCGGGATCTCCACGGGGTACTGGAAGGCCATGAACACGCCTTCGCGGGCGCGCTCGTCCGGGTCCATGTCGAGCAGGTCGTGGCCCTGGTAGTGGACCTCGCCGCCGGTCACTTCATAACCGGGATGGCCGGCGAGGGCGCGCGCGAACGTGCTCTTGCCCGAGCCGTTGGGCCCCATGATGGCGTGCACTTCGCCGGCCTTCACCGTGAGGTTGATGCCGCGGAGAATTTCCTTGTCTTCGACCCGGACCTGCAGATTCTTGACTTCGAGCATGATTTAACCGACCGACCCTTCGAGACTGATACCGAGTAGCTTTTGTGCCTCGACCGCGAACTCCATCGGGAGTTCCCGGAACACTTCCTTGCAGAAGCCCGAGACGATCATGTTGATGGCGTCTTCCTTCGAGATGCCCCGCGACTCGCAGTAGAAGATCTGGTCTTCGCCGATCTTCGAGGTCGAGGCCTCGTGCTCCACCTTGGCGGTGGTGTTCTTGATTTCGAGGTACGGGAACGTGTGCGCGCCGCAGCGGTCGCCGATCAGCAGCGAGTCGCACTGCGAGTAGTTGCGCGCGTTGGCCGCGTTCTTGCCAATCTTGACGGCGCCCCGGTAGGTGTTCTGGCCGCGGCCGGCCGAAATGCCCTTCGAGACGATCGTGCTGCGGGTGTTCTTGCCCAGGTGGATCATCTTGGTGCCGGTGTCGGCCTGCTGGTAGTTGTTGGTCACCGCCACCGAGTAGAACTCGCCCACCGAATCGTCACCCTGCAGGATGCAGCTGGGGTACTTCCAGGTGACGGCCGAGCCGGTCTCGACCTGGGTCCAGGTGATCTTGGAGCGGTCGCCCTTGCAGATGCCGCGCTTGGTCACGAAGTTGTAGATGCCGCCCTTGCCGTGCTTGTCGCCGGGGTACCAGTTCTGGACGGTCGAGTACTTGATGGTCGCGTCCTTGTGGGCCACCAGTTCGACGACCGCCGCGTGCAGCTGGTGCTCGTCGCGCATCGGCGCCGTGCAGCCCTCGAGATAGCTCACCGTCGAGCCCTCGTCGGCAATGATCAGCGTGCGCTCGAACTGGCCGGTGTTCTTGGCGTTGATGCGGAAGTAGGTCGACAGCTCCATCGGGCAGCGCACGCCCCTCGGGATGTAGACGAAGCTGCCGTCGCTGAACACCGCCGAGTTGAGCGCGGCGAAGTAGTTGTCGGTGTGCGGGACGACCGAGCCGACGTACTTCTTCACCAGGTCGGGATGGTCCTTCACGGCCTCCGAGAACGAGCAGAAGATGATGCCCAGTTCCGCCAGCTTGCTGCGGAAGGTCGTCGCCACCGAGACCGAGTCGAACACGGCGTCGACGGCCACGTTCGAGAGCAGCTTCTGCTCCTCGATCGGGATGCCGAGCTTGTCGAAGGTCGCGCGAATCTCGGGATCGACCTCGTCCAGGCTGTTCAGCTTCTTCTTCTCCGACGGCGCGGCGTAGTAGCTCACGCCCTGGTAATCGATCGCCTCGTACTTGACGTTCTGCCAGTGCGGCTCTGCCATCTTCAGCCACGCGCGGAACGCCTTGAGGCGCCACTCGAGCATCCACTCGGGCTCGCCCTTCTTCGACGAGATCAGGCGGACCACGTCCTCGTTGAGCCCGACCGGGATGATGTCCTGCTCGGTGTCGGTGACGAACCCGTACTTGTATTCGGTATTCGCGAGTTCTTCGATTTGCTTCGTTGCTGTACTCATAATAATTCCCTAAGCCGAGAACGACGTGCCGCAGCCGCACGTGCTCGTCGCATGCGGGTTCTTCAAGGTGAACGTCGTCGCCATCATGTTGTGCTCGTCGAAATCAAGCACCGTGCCATCGAGCAGCTTCAGGCTGCGCGGATCGACAAACACCTTCGCGCCACCGGCGCCCTCGAACACCACGTCGGTGTCGCGGGCCGAGGCATCCCAGGCAAACTGGTAGCTGAAGCCCGAGCAGCCGCCGGCCTTGATGGCAATCCGCAACCCGCCGCCCGGGTGCTGGTTCTTCGCCAACTGGCGATTGATGACGCGCGATGCGCTCTCGGTAATCTCGATCATTTCGTTCCGCCTTCCGCGACACTCGCCAACGCCTGCTGCGCGGCCGCGATGGCCTGCTGCGCGACGTGCTCGCGTTCGCCCGCCAACTGCAACGCGGCCACCACGCGTTCGGCCGTGAGCGCCTTCGCCTCTTCCAGCGACCCGCCTTCCAGCCACTCGGCCACCAGGCTCGCGCTGGCGATGGCCGCACTGCAGCCAAACACCTTGAACCGCGCCGCGACGACGCGATCCCCGGTCACGCGAACATCGATCCGCGTGACCGTGCCTTCCTCCAGCGTTCCCGACACGCCCGAGCCGACGTCGGCCCCGGCGGGCAGCGCCCCCACCCGTTGCGGCTCGCGGACGCGCTTGAGCACCTCGTCCGAGTAGCGCACGTCTTACACCGGCGACATGGCCCGCAGCCGCGTCACGACGTCCGCCACCTTGGCGGCCGCGTAATCGACGTCTTCGGCCGTGGTGCCTCGCCCGATGCCGAATCGCAGCGACGCCAGCGCGCGGTCCTTGGACAACCCGAGCGCAACGAGCACGTGAGACGGTTCAGCGGCGGTGCACGCCGCTCCTGACGACACCGCGATGTCGTCCAGGCTCACCAGCAACGCTTCCCCGTCAACCCCATCGAAGCTCACGTTGAGGTTGCCGGGCAGCCGCGCATCGAGCGCGCCATTCACCGTCATCCCCTCCGTGTTCGCGGCCAGAGCGCCGCGCAAGCGCTCGCGGAGCGCCATCGTGCGGGCCGCTTCGTCCGCTATTTCGGCCCGGGCAATCGCCGCCGCCCGGCCGAACCCGACAATGCCCGGCACGTTCAAGGTGCCCGACCGCAGGCCGCGCTCGTGCCCGCCGCCATCGATCTCGGCAATCGCCGCGACGGTGCGACCCTTCCTCCGCACGTACAACGCCCCGACGCCCTTTGGGCCGTACACCTTGTGCGCCGTGATCGAGGCGAAGTCGACATCGAGCGCCTCGACGTCGAACGGCACCTTGCCCACCGCCTGCACGGCGTCGGTGTGGAACCACGCGCCCTTCGCGTGGGCCAGCGCCGCCGCTTCCCTGATCGGCTGCAGCACGCCGATCTCGTTGTTCGCCGCCATCACGCTCACGAGCGCGGTGCGCTCGGTGATCACGGCTGCAAGTTCGCCAAGGTCGAGCAACCCGTTGCGATCGACGGGAAGCACGGTGACCTTCCAGCCCTCGTGCGCGAGCCGCGCCATGGGGTCGAGCACCGCCTTGTGCTCGGTGGCCACCGTCACCAGGTGGTCTCGGTCCCGCCGCGCCTTCGCCGCGCCCTTGATGGCGAGGTTGTTCGCCTCGGTCGCCCCGCTCGTGAAGATCACGTCCTTGCTGCCCGCGCCAATCAGCGCGGCTACTTGCTTGCGCGCCCGTTCCACCGCATCGCTGGCCGCCCAACCGAACGCGTGCTGCCTGCTGGCCGCGTTCCCGAACTGCTCGGAGAAGAACGGCAACATCGCCTCGAGCACACGCGCATCCACGGGGGTCGTCGCGTGGTGGTCGAGGTAGATCATGGGCAAGCCGATTGGCCCTTCATTGCTCGCCAATCGGCGGCACGAACATCATTCGCGACACCATCGGCGCCGGCGCCGCCATCGCGGCATCCGCTTCGGCCGCCATCTCGGCCACACTGACCGTGTTCAGCGCGTCGAGAATGCGGTTCTTGATCTTCCACAGCGGGTCGCGAATGTTGCACTTCGTGTACTGGTCGCAAGTGTGGTCATCGTCTGAACAGGCCGTGACGGTCACGGGACCATCGACCGACTGGATCACGTCGGCGACGGAGATCGTGGCCGCCGGCCGGCCCAACCGGTAGCCCCCGCGCGTGCCCTGCACCGAGACGAGCAGGCGCGCGCGCACCATGCGCTGCAGCACCTTGGCGAGCAACTCGAGGGGGATGTCGTACGACTCCGAGATCTCGCGGGCACTCGATGAGCCGCTGCCATCGGGGCGCGTCGCCAGGTGCTTCATCGCGAGCAATGCGTAGTCGGATTTCTTCGAAAGTCTCAGCATAATTCCGGATTCTGCATATACGACCGCAGGAGTCCTATTTTAGTCCCTGGATGTCGGACATAGCAAGTCGGATATGGGAGCCAGGGCTGATGGGGCCAGCCGGGCGGGTGAGATCCCCCCTACACGCCCGACTCGCCCTAATACTTCGGCTGGCTGGGGTCCACCTGGTCGATCCAGCCCAGGATGCCGCCGGTGAGGTTGCGAATACTCGTAAACCCCTTAGAACGAAGGAATTCCTGTGCCCTGGCGCTGCGTACTCCCGACTTGCACTGGGACACGATGGTGGCGTTCGGGTCGAGTTCCACGTAGCGCCTGGGCAGGTCGCCCAGCGGAATCAGGATCGATCCGGGGATCTTGTTGATCTGGTACTCCTGGGGTTCGCGAACATCGAGCACCACGACCATGTCTCCCCGGTCCAGTTCGGCCTTCAGTTCGCGGGCCGTCACAGCGTCTAGATTCGTCATCATCGGTTTTGCCGCCTCCAGCTGGTGCGGCGCCACGCCGCAGAACTGCTCGTAGTCGATCAACTTGGTGACCGTCGGGTGCGTGCCGCACACCGGGCAGTCGGCATCCTTGCGCAGCTTCAGCTCGCGGAAGCGCATGCGCAGCGCGTCGTAGATCATGAAGCGGCCAATCAGCGGCTCGCCAATGCCGAGGATCAGCTTGATGGTTTCGGTCGCCTGGATCACGCCGATGATTCCGGGCAGCACGCCGAACACGCCGCCCTCGGCGCAGTTCGGCACCAGTCCGGGGGGCGGCGGCTCGGGATACAGGCAGCGATAGCACGGACCGTCCGTGGTCGCGAACACCGATGCCTGCCCTTCAAAACGAAAGATGCTGCCGTAGGCGTTCGGCTTGCCGCTGAGCACGCAGGCGTCGTTCACCAGGTAACGGGTCGGGAAGTTGTCGGTGCCGTCCAGGATCACGTCGTACGGCGCGAAGAACTTCAGGGCATTCTCCGAACTCAAGGCGGCGTCGTAGGTCTCGACATGAACGTTCGGGTTGAGCGCGTTCAGCCGATCCTTCGCCGAGTCCAGCTTCCTCCGGCCCACGTCGGGCGTGCCGTGCAGCAACTGCCGCTGCAGGTTGCTGAAGTCCACGACGTCGAAGTCGACAATCCCGATGGTGCCGACCCCGGCGGCGGCAAGATACATGGCCGCGGGCGAACCGAGTCCGCCGGCGCCAATGCACAGGACCTTGGCCGCCTTCAGCCTGCGCTGCCCCTCGACGCCGACCTCCGGCATGATCAGGTGGCGGCTGTAGCGCTTGATCTCGTCGCCCGACAACTCGGGCAGGGTCTCGGTCGCCGCGGGACTGCCGCCCGCCACCGACGGGATGATGCTGACGGTGTCGCCCGCCTTCACCGGCGTCGCGTTCTTCTGCAAATACCGGATGTCATCGTCATTCACGTAGATGTTGACGAAGCTGCGCAGCGTGCCGTCGGCCGCGTACAGGTGCTGCTTCAACCCGCCGTACTGAGTGGTCAGGTTCTGCAGCAACTCGCCGACCGTCGCGCCGCTCACCTCCACGGTGTCGAGCTTGTCGGTGAACGGCCGGAGGGGGGTGGGAATGAGGATCTTGATCATGACTTGGCGAGCTGGTGAGTCGGTGAGTTGGTGATTACGACTGGCTCTTCGTCAAAGGCCGAGCGCTCTTCTTTCAGGCGCCATGAGGTGAGCCGCTGGTCTTCGCCGGCCATGACCGACACGATCACGTACGAGAACGACGGCCAGGCGTGATCGAGGTCGTACTGCGACGGCCGCGCCGGGCGGTCCGGGTGCGAGTGGTAGAAGCCGAGCAGGTCGAGCCCGGCTCCGCGGGCGCGCTGCTCGGCGCCGCGGTAGTCGCCGGGCCTCACCAGGAAGCGGCGGCGCGGACCCTCCTCGGTGGTGTTCGGCAGCGGGTGTGCGTCGTGCACGACGCCGTCTCGGCCGAGCATGGCGCCGCAGCATTCATGCGGAAAGGTTTCCCGGCCATGCGCGCGAATGGCCGCGTCAACAGCCGGCGTCAACGAGATGGTGGGCAGGGACATATCCGACTTGAATGGTCTTCGATTCTAGCGGAGATTCCCGGGGGGCGCGACTCCGGCTAAAGCCGGAGGCTACATCGTCATTTGATCGAGGCGATCACCCTGACCTGCGCCCTGATCTCCAGCTCGCCCGCGGCGACCGGCGTGCTCGCATCTTCGGCCTTCATGCGCATGGCCATCACCGGCATCTCGGGGCCGCGGCCGACCGACGACTCTTCAATGCGAATCACGCGATCGATCGTGCGCTTCGCACCGGCGGCCAGCGCCTCGGCGCGGCCCATGGCATTGGCCACGGCCAGCTGCAACGCCTCGCGCTCGAGCGCTTCGCGGCGCTTGACGTCGAAGCGAAGCCCGTGGAGGTTGGTCGCCCCGGACCCCACCGCGGCATCAAGCACGTCGCCGAGCCTGGCGAAGTCATCGACCCGCACTTCAATGGTGTTGCGGGCCACGTAGCCGCGCGGCGTTTGCCGGCCGTTGGCGTAGTCGTATTCCAGCTGCAGGTCGATCGCGATGGTGCGAATGGCATCCGTGGCAATGCCAAGCGAGCCGAGCTTCTGCTGCACGGCGGTCATGGCCTCGGCGTTACGCGCCTGGGCCTCTTTCGAGACCTTCGATCGGCTCTCGGCGCCGATAGTCACCCACGCCTGGTCGGGTACGGCCTTCACGACGCCCTCACCAGAGACCACCACGGAAGGCGGCTCGGGCGATGCCGTTTGTGCGGCAGCGACGGTGGCAGAGGCGATCACGAAAGCGAGAGCGATTCTGAGGAGTGCCATGGTGCCAGTGTGCCACGGTGCCACGATGCCCGGAAGCTCATCAGCCGCGCCCCCTGGCTTTTTATCCCGACCCGTCGTCCGAGTAGACGACGCGAAAACCAATGCTGTAGGCATAGGTATCAGGCGGCACCTTGTGCCGGTGGGCGCAGCGAAGCTGGTCGACGTCGTGCGTGACCCACGAGCCGCCGCGGACCACGCGCAGCGTGCCGCTGCCCGGCCCGCGCGGGTTGCGGTTCTCGCCGTTGCGGTAGGCATCGGCGCGGTACCAATCGGCCACCCACTGCCAGACGTTGCCGGCCATGTCGTAGAGCTGCAGCTCGTTGGGCGGATAGCAGCCGACCGGGCGCGTGCCCCGGTGCCGCTTCAGCGCCGGGTCGGGCAGAAAGTTCGCCCGTGAGGCGTCCACGTCGTCGCCCCAGGGATAGCGGGTGCCGTCGCGGCCACCACGTGCCGCGCGCTCCCACTCGGCTTCGGTCGGCAGCCGGACCAGCCGGCCGACGCGCCCGCTCAGCCACCGGCAATACGCGGTGGCGTCGGCATGGGTGACCAGGGTGACGGGGTGGCGCGCGCGTTCGCGCGGGGGCTCGCCGCCGCGCCACACGTACGGCGCCGCCAGTTCCCGGAATGATGACTCCTGGGCGGGCGTCACGAACAGGGGCAAGTCGCGAATCGCCGGTGCGCCGTAGCCCGCTTCGCGGGTGAACTCGGCGTACTGCTCGACGGTAATGGGGTGGATCGACCCATAAAACGCATCCACATGAACTGGATGCAACGGTCGCTCGTCGTCGGCGCCCTCGTCCGATCCCATGGCGAACTCGCCTGCGGGGACACGAACAAAACGCGGGATTGGGTCATCACGCATCCGGGGGTCGCAGGCAGTATAAACTGCCGGGCATGCGACTCGAACAATTCGACATGGAACGGATGCAGTCCACTTTCGAGAACCTGGTTGAGTTCAACCTGTCGGAAAGCGGGGTGCGTCCCCTGACGGCCCGGGAACTGGTGGAGGACGCAGCCGGGCTCGACGGACTCCTGGACCAGCCGCTGGTCTATTCCCAGTCGAATGGCACCATCGAGCTGCGGACGGCGATTGCCGCCCTCTATCCGGGCGCCGGCATCGACCACGTCGAGGTGACCAACGGCGGTTCCGAGGCCAACTTCATCACCACGTTCCGGCTGATCGAGCCCGGCGACGAGGTCGTGATGCTGGTGCCCAACTACATGCAGACCTGGGGGCTGGCACGGGCGTTCGGCGCCACGGTGCGCGAATGGCGGTTCATCGAGGACCGCGCCGCCGGCCGCTGGCGGGTGGACCTGGCCGCGCTCGAGGCGCTGGTCACGGCCAAGACCCGGATGATCGTGATCTGCAACCCGAACAACCCGACCGGGGCCCGGCTCACGGCGAGCGACCTCGACGGCATTGCCAACATCGCCGACCGCCACGGCGCGTGGATCCTGTCGGACGAGGTCTATCGCGGGGCCGAGATTGACGGCCAGGAAACCGCGTCGATGTGGGGCCGATCCGAGCGCGCGATCGTCACGAGCGGCCTGTCGAAGGCTTACGGCCTGCCGGGCCTGCGCATCGGCTGGATTGTCGCGCCGCCACCGCTCGTGGCCGCGTTCTGGTCGTACCACGACTACGTGACCATCGCCCCCGGGGCGCTCAGCGATCGGCTGGCGCGGGTGGCCATGGCGCCGGCGCGGCGCGAGCGCCTGCTCGAGCGGACGCGGACCATCCTGCGCACCAACCTGCCGCTGATCGAAGCCTGGCTGCGCGAGGCGGGCGGCTTCGAGTGGATTCGGCCCGAAGCCGGCGCCATTGTCTACGTGCGCTACGGCCACGCCATCAACTCGACGGCGCTCGCGCACCGCGTCCGCGAGGAAAAGAGCGTGCTAATCGTGCCCGGCGACCACTTCGGCATGGACGGGTACCTGCGGCTGGGCTTCGGCGAGCCGCCGGCCTACAACCGCACCGGCCTCGACCGGCTGCGCGAAGTGCTCGCCACGCTGCCGGCCG
>JBEGVQ010000065.1:0-28602 GCA_041178345.1 Acidobacteriota bacterium
ATCTGTTCCAGCGCTTCGGGCGTCAGCGGCTCGACATAGGTGCGATCGGCCAACTCGGGGTCGGTCATGATCGTCGCCGGGTTGCTGTTGACGAGAATCACCTCGAGGCCTTCGTCGCGCAACGCCTTGCACGCCTGCGTGCCCGAATAGTCGAACTCGCACGCCTGGCCGATCACGATCGGGCCCGACCCGATCACCAACACCCGCTTGAGATCAGTACGTTTCGGCACTTAGTGCTTTTCCATTTCGTCGAGAAATTCCTGGAACAGATAGTCGGCGTCGTGCGGTCCCGGCGAAGCCTCCGGATGGTACTGCACCGAGAACATCGGCTTGTTGATGTGCCGCAGGCCTTCAATGGTGCCGTCGTACAGGTTAAGGTGCGTGACCCGCGTCGTCGCCGGCAGCGACTCCGGGTCAATCGCGAAGCCGTGGTTCTGCGACGTGATTTCAATGGCGCCGGTGTCGAGCTGCTTCACCGGGTGATTGCCGCCGCGGTGGCCGAACTTCAACTTGTAGGTCCTGGCGCCGAGCGCCAGCCCCATCAACTGGTGGCCCAGGCAAATGCCGAACATCGGCGTGCTGCCTTCGGCCAGCTGCTTGATGTTGTCGATGGCGTAGGTCACCGCCGCCGGGTCGCCCGGGCCGTTGCTCAGGAAGATGCCGTCCGGCTTCCACGCCATCACTGCGGACGCGGGAGTGGACGCGGGAAACACCCGCACCTGGCAACCGTGGGCGGCCAGCCGGCGCAAGATATTGGTCTTGATGCCGTAGTCGTACGCCGCCACGCGCAGCGTGCGCCGGGCGCGGCGCAGCGGTTCCACGCCGAAGCTGGCGTCGGTCACCGCGTCGGCCAGCGAGGTTTCGAAATCGTAGGCCTCGGGCGTGGTGACGTCCTTGACCAGGTCGCTGCCTTCCATGTGCGGCACTTTGCGGGCGCGTTCAACCAGCACCGCCGGATCCGCGGAGCCGGTCGCGATAATGCCGCGCATGACGCCCGACGAACGCAGCGCCTTGGTGAGCGCGCGCGTGTCGACGTCGCCGATGGCGACGATGTTGTGGCGGACCAGGTAGTCGCGCAGCGTGCCGGTGGCGCGCCAGTTGCTGGACACCGGCGAGGCGTCGCGCATGACGAAACCGGCCACCTGCGGCCTGGCCGACTCGGTGTCGGCCCCGGCCACCCCGTAGTTGCCGATCTGCGGCGCGGTCATGGTGACAATCTGCCCGGCGTACGAGGGGTCCGTGAGGATCTCCTGGTACCCGGTCATGCTCGTGTTGAACACCACTTCGCCCGTAGTCTCGCCCGTGGCGCCCGCCGAGACCCCCTGAAACCAGGTGCCGTTTTCCAGTGCCAGAATCGCGTTCATCCCTACTCCTGTACGCTCAACGAAGCGGCAGCGCGCGTGCGCTCGCCGGCCACCACGCGTACGGTGGTGGTAAAACTCCGATAGCCCGCCAATGACAGGCCGACACGGTAACTCCCCGGAGCCAGGGCCTCGATCGTCAACGGCGTGGTGCCCCGGTTGGTGCCGTTCACCGTCACGGTGGCCCCCGGCGGGCGCGACTCGACCAACAAGCCGCCGGCGGTCGCGGGCGTACCGGTGGGCGTCGGCGAGGCGACGCCGGAACGGCCTGGGGCCGCGGACTGCGTCAACCGGACTTCCAGCGTCCGCGAGGGACGGGCCGGCGTCAGCACGACGCGTTGCTCGTCGGCAATATAGCCGCGACGGGAGATGGTAATCGTGCGCGCGCCCAACTCGAGATCGCGCAGCGCCAACGGCGTGACCCCGCGGGCGACCCCGTCCACCTCGACGCTGGCCCCGCTTGGCGTCGAACGAATCAGCAGGCGGCCCGCATTCACTTCAGCGGGTGGAGGCAACCCCTTCTTGGGGCTGCCTGGCGGTGCCGCCTCAGCTGGCCCGTCGACCGGCGTTGGGGCGACCGGCGCACTCACCGCGGCCTCGGTGCCGTTCGCGGGCGCCGCCATCGTCTGAACCGGGCCCGTCTGCAGCGCGCGCGGCCGCGCCATGTAGCCGGCGGCGAAACCCACCACCATGCCGACCAGGCAGGCCGCGATCAACATGCCGCCGCTGAACCGCTCGGCCGGCTTCGCCGGCGTGTACGCGGAGCTCGGCTGCCAGGAGGTCACCGGCTCAACGGGTAGTGCCAGGCGAGGCTCGAACGATTCCAGTCGCCCTGCGTCCTGCGCCAGGACGGGAGCGGCGGCCGGCGCGGGCTCGATCTCGTCGAGGTCAATCGGCTGGCTCGGCACCGGTTCCGGAAGAAATCGGGTTTCGAGAACGTCTTCCTCTTCACCGGCGCCGCCAAGAGGCAGCACGGGGATCACGGCGGCATCGAGCGCCTGACAAAAGGCCATGCACGACGCGAATCGGTCCGCCGGTTGCGGCGCCAAGGCACGCGTGAACGCCCCTGCCAACGCGTCGCGATCGACACCGGGCAGCGTGCGCACCTCGATCGGCCGCACGGCGGGCCCGGAAATTCTTCGGCCGAACATCCACTCGAACGCGATCGCGGCCAGCGAAAACTGGTCGGCGGCCGGTTGCGCCGGCCCGCCGGCGGCGAGTTCCGGGGCTGAGTAGGGCGGACGCGCCGGTTGCTCGCCGTCCGTCGTCGCCTCGTCCAGGCCATGAACCCGCGTCTGGTCGGCCGAGACGAAAATATTCCGGGGATGAAGGCGGCCGTGAACCTGGCCTGAAGCGTGTGCGGCGTCGAGGATCTCCGCGATCGCCAGAAGACGCGGCAATAGGTCTTCCATCGCCGCGGGACCATAGTCGCGCAAGGCCGCTTCGAGGGAGTCGCCGTCCACTACGTCTGTAACCAAAACCCGAGTCTGCTCATCAAACCTCGGTGAGCGTTTTCGTCCATTCCTCGAGTCGCAATGTTATCACCAACGGTTGACAGTGTTGGTGACCGTTTGAGACAGTACGTGGCGGTGCCTTCCGACGTCTCGCCCGTCTCTGCCTCAACGGCAGTGGACATTCGTACTTTTCCGTGGATTCGGCGGCTGGCGTCCGACTACGCGTTCGCGTACGCCAACGTGGCCCCGTTTTTCGCCGGCGATCCCGCCAGTGCCTCGGCGTGGGCCGACACCATCAAGCGGTCCCAGGGCCTGGCCCGTCACCCCGCGGAGATTGCGCGCATTCTGGCGGCTCAGCAGCAAGCGCGCGGCGCCCCCGCGGCGGCGCGCGCGTCGGCCGCGCGGCTGGCCGACCCGGCCACCCGCGTCGTGATCACGGGTCAGCAAGCCGGCTTGTTTGGCGGTCCCCTCTTCACGCTGCTCAAGGCCCTGACGACCATGAAGCTGGCGGCCAAGGTGGAACGCGAGCACAAGGTGCCGGTGGTGCCGGTGTTCTGGATTGACGCCGAGGATCACGATTGGCTCGAGGTCAGCGGCTGTACGGTGCTCGACGCCGACCTGGCGCCCTCCACCATTCGCCTGGCCGATCTCGACGGCGCCGGCCACCTCCCCATCGCCAAGCTGACACTGAAGCCCGACAGCACGGCCGCCGTGGACGAACTCGAGGCCGCGCTCCCCGACTCGGAGTTCAAGGCGGCGATCATCAGTTCGCTGCGCCAGGCCTATGCGCCGGGGATGGGCATGGCGACGGCATTCGGCGCGTGGCTCGAAGAGGTCCTCGGGCCGCATGGCCTGGTGGTCTACGACTCGTCTGACCCGGCCGCCAAGGTGCTGGCCCGCGACGTGTTCATCAGGGAAGTGAGCGAGCCGGGCAACACGGCGCGCCTTGCCGGGCGCGCCGGCGAGGCGCTGGTCGCCAGGGGTTATCACGCGCAAGCGACGCTGGCCGATGGCACCGTGTCGGTGTTTCACCTGAATCCCAAACGCGCCGCCGTGCACGTCACTGGCAGCCGGGCGGTCGTTGGCGAGCGCGAGTTCACCCTGCCGCAACTGGTGGCCGAGGCGACCGAGCATCCCGAACACTTCAGCCCGAACGTGCTGCTGCGCCCGCTCGTGCAAGACACCGTGTTTCCGACGATCTGCTACGTCGCCGGCCCCAACGAGCTGGCGTACCTGGGCCAGCTCAAGGATGTCTACGCGCACTTCGGCGTGCCCATGCCGCTGATGTATCAGCGCGCGACGGTGACCCTCGCCGACTCGGCGACCGTCCGGTTCCTCAAGAAGTACGACCTGCCGCTCACGGCGCTGCGGGCGCAGGACGAAGCGGCGTTGAACCAGTTGCTCGAAAGCCAGCTGCCGCCCACGGTCGAGCAATCGCTCACGGCGGCCTCGGCCGCGATCGTCGAGCGCATGGCGGCGGTGGCGGCGGCGGTGCCCGTGATCGACCCGACCCTGGCCGGCACGGTCAAGTCCACCCTCGGCAAGCTCGAGCATGAAGTGCATTCGTTGCACAACAAGGTGATTCACGCGGCCAAGCGAAAAGACGAGACGCTCCGCCGCCAGTTCCAGCGCGCGCAGGCCCTTACCTTCCCCCAGGGCCACCCGCAGGAACGTGAAGTCGGCTTCGTGTGGTTCCTGAACCGCTACGGACCCGCCCTGGTGGACCGGCTGATCGACGAGCTGCCGCTCGAGATGGGCCACCACTGGGTCCTGACGATTTGAAGAAGCGAACGAAGAAATCGGGCTGGCGCGCGCGGCTCTCGCGGCTGCGCTGGCCGAAGTGGCTGGCGCCGTACCGCCGGCACATCCTGATCGGCCTCGGCGTGAGCGTGCTGGTCATGCTGGGCTCGCTCGGCTACCTGTATGTCTCGTACGGCCGCCTCATCGATGCGCGCCTCGATGGCGAACGCGATCGCGCCGTGCCGCGGGTGTTCGGCCGCCCGCTGACGCTGCAGGCCGGACAGAACATCACCCAAGGCGAGTTGATCGCACGCCTCAACGACGTCGGCTACGCGCAGCGCTCGCGCGTCGAGCTGCCCGGCGAGTTCGCAATCGACCGCCACACCGTCGTGCTGATCTCCCGCGGCGGCGACCAGGCCGGCAAGCCCCTGACCGTGTCGTTCCCCGAACCGCCAGTCCTCAAGAAGAAGTCGGCCACGCCGCCACCAGTGGCGCAACGCATTGCCCGCCTGCAGCTGGCGGCCACGGCGGTCGACCGGGTCACGCTCGACGCGCCGCTGCTGACGGGGCTGATGACCGGCACGCGTGAAAAGCGGCGCCGCGTCGCGCTCGACGCGATTCCCGCCCGCATGCAGGGGGCGGTACTGGCCATCGAGGACCGCCGCTTCTACTACCACCCGGGCATCGACCCGATCCGGATCGTTGGCGCGATCGTCACCAATGTGTTCGGCGACAAGCCCTATCTCTCCGGCGCCAGCACCATCACGCAGCAGCTGGCCCGCAACTTCTTCCTGACCGAGGAAATGGCCCTCGAGCAGCAGACCGGACAGCGCTCGCCGCTGCGCAAGCTCCGCGAGCAGTTCATGGCCCTCATCCTCGAGACCAAGGCCACCAAGGACGAGATCCTCGAGCTGTACCTCAACGACGTCTACCTGGGCCACCGCGGTTCGTTTGCCCTGCACGGCGTCGCCGAAGCCTCGAAGATCTTCTTCGGCAAGGACGTTCGCAACCTGACGCTGAGCGAGGCGGCGCTGATTGCCGGCGTGATCCAGTCGCCGCAGATCCACTCGCCGTTCAACAATCCCGAGCGCGCCCGCGAGCGCCGCAACGTGGTGCTCCGCTCGATGGCCGACGGCGACTACATCACGCCGGACGCCGCCGAACGCGCCACCAATGAACCGATCGCGGTGGTGGCCCGCGCCGTCGACAACGAGGCGCCCTACTTCGTCGATTACCTCGGCGAGGCGCTTGACGAGTCGTTTCCGGGCGTGACCGCCCAGCCTGGCGCGCTCGACATCTACACGACCCTGGATCTCAACCTGCAGCGCCACGCCCAGGAAGCCGTTCGCGAAGGCATTGCCAGGGTGGATGCCGCCCTCGCCCGCCGCAAACGCGGCCCGCGCCGCGTGGCGCAGGCCGCCCTGGTCGCCATCGATCCGCGCACCGGCGAGATCCTGTCGTTCATCGGCGGCCGCTCCTACAATCAGTCGCAGTTCAATCGCGCCGCCAACGCCCGGCGCCAGATGGGGTCGACGTTCAAGCCATTCGTTTACCTCGCCGCCTTCGAGAAGGCGGCCGATGACGGCACTGGCGACATCACGCCGGCGACCATGGTGTACGACGAGCCGACGACCTGGAGTTTCGACAACCAGGAGTGGTCGCCGCGCAATTACGACGGCGAGTACGACGGCAGCATCACGCTGCGCCGCGCGTTGGCCATGTCGCGTAACATCGCTACCGTCAAGGTCGCCGAGCAGACCGGCTACGACCAGGTGGTCGCGCTGTGGCGCCGGACGAAGATCGGCGCGCAGGACCAGGTGAAGGCGTATCCGTCGGTCGCCCTCGGCGTCGTCGAGTTGACGCCGCTCGAAGTCGCCGAGGCGTACACGGTGTTCCCGAACAACGGCACCATCAAGAAGCTCCGCCCGATCATCAACGTGCAGAGCGGCGAGCAGAGCGCCCGGCCGAAGGTCGTGGCGGGGCCGAGCGTGGCGCGGCCGGCGGCCGCGTTCCTGGTCACGCACATGATGCGAAGCGTCCTCAACGAGGGCACCGGCGCCAGCGCCCGCAGCATGGGGTTCACCCACGATGCGGCCGGCAAGTCGGGCACCACCAACGACCTGCGCGACGCCTGGTTCGTCGGCTTCACGCCCGAATTGCTCACGGTCGTGTGGGTCGGCCTCGACGACAACCAGCCGCTCGGCCTCAGCGGCTCGCAGGCGGCGCTGCCGATCTGGACGTCGTTCATGATGAAGGCCCTCGCCGGCCGCGCCAATACCGGCTTCGACCCGCCGGGCGGCGTCAGCTTCGTCGAAGTGGACCGCGACACCGGCAAGATTGCGACGCCGGCCTGCCCCCGCGTCACGAACGAGGCCTTCCTCTCGGGCACCGAGCCGCTCGCCGGTTGCGAGCTGCATCGGTTCCAGTAGACTCCCGACTCCCGACTGCCGGCTGCCGGTTCCCGGCTACAATCACCTAGACATGAATCACGAAGTCTTTGCGGCGCTCGGAGAGGCGCTGTCACGCGGTGAGGAGGCCGCCCTGGTGACGATCGTCTCGTCCAACGGCTCCACGCCGCAGCGGGTCGGCGCGAAGATGCTGGTGTTCGGCGATGGCCGCATCGTCGGCACGGTCGGGGGCGGCTGTTACGAGCACGACGCCATCGGCAAGGCGCGCCAGGTGTTGCAGACGCGCAAGCCCGCCACCGTCAAGTACGACTTGAACGACGACTTCGCCGAGGACACGGGACTGGTGTGCGGCGGGCAGATGGAAGTGTTCATCGAGCCGATCGAAGCGTCGCCCGCGGTCTACATTTTCGGGGCCGGCCACGTCGGCTATTACCTGGCGAAGATGGCGCACGAGGCCGGGTTCGGCGTGCACGTGATCGATGACCGGGCCGCCTTTGCCAACCACGAACGCTTCCCATTTGCCGCGTCGGTCGTCGTCGATGACATTCCCGAGTGGCTGGCGCGCACGACCCTGCCGGCCACGGCCTATGCCGTGGTCGTCACGCGCGGCCATCGCAACGACCTCGATGCCCTGCGCGCGCTCGCGCCGCGCGACTTGCGCTACATGGGCCTGATCGGCAGCCGCGCCAAGGTGGCCCGGCTCTACGAGCAGCTGATGACCGAGGGCGGCGTGGCTCCCGATCGCCTCGCGCGCATTCACGCACCGATCGGCCTCGACCTCGGTGCGGTCACGCCCCAGGAAATCGCCGTCAGCATCACGGCCGAATTGGTTGCCGTGCGGCGCGGCAAGGCCGAGGCGCTGAAGGCCGCCTCGCTGCAATGGTTTCCCAACCTCAAGGCGCTTCGCTAACCGGGCCCCACGCGCGGCCGCCGCGCGCGGCTGGTTTAAGAATTAACGGCGCGCGCATCGTCACCATGAACGATGCCTGGGACGTGGTCGACGGCGACGTGCTGGTGCGCGACGGGCGCTTCGTCTCGGTCGGCCAGGTGCCGGCCGGCGAACGGGCGGACCGCGTCATCGAGGCGAACGGGGCCTTCCTGCTGCCCGGCTTCATCCAGACCCACATCCACTTGTGCCAGACGCTGTTTCGCGGCTACGCCGACGACCTGGCGCTGCTCGACTGGCTGCAGCAGCGGGTCTGGCCGATGGAAGCCGCGCATACGCCGGCGTCGCTGGCCGCCGCGGCCCGACAGGCGGCTTCCGAGCTGCTGCTGAGCGGTACCACGACCGTCTTGACCATGGAGACGGTGCACGACACGGATGCCGTGTTCGCCGCGCTCGAGCCCATGGGCCTGCGCGCCGTGGTCGGCAAGTGCATGATGGATGCGGACGACGCGGTGCCGGCGCGGTTGCTGGAACAGACCGCCCGTTCGCTCGACGAGAGCGTGGCGATTGCGCAGCGCTGGCATGGCCGTGCCAACGGCCGCCTGCGGGCCGCGTTCGCGCCGCGCTTTGCGGTGTCGTGTTCGCAGGCACTGCTCGAAGCGGTGGCAGCGCTGTCGCGGGAACACGGACTGGTGGTCCACACCCACGCCTCTGAGAACCGCGACGAGGTGGCGCTTATTCGCCAGCGGACCGGCCGCTCGAACATCGCCTACCTGGCGCACACCGGACTGGCGTCGCCGCGCCTGTGCCTGGCCCACTGCGTCTGGGTGGACGATCACGAGCAGTCGGTGATGGCTGAACATGACGTCAAGGTGCTGCACTGTCCCGGCTCGAACCTGAAGCTCGGCTCGGGCCTCGCGCCGATCGTCGAGATGCGGGCCAAGGGCCTGTCCGTGTCGCTCGGCGCCGACGGCGCGGCCTGTAACAACCACCTCGACATGTTCGAGGAGATGCGACTGGCGGCCGTGCTGCAATCGGTCCGCAAAGGCCCGGGGGCCCTGACCGCCCGCGACGCGCTCTGGATGGCCACTCGCGAAGGCGCCCGCGCGCTGGGCCTCGACCACGAACTCGGCAGCATTGAGACCGGCAAGCGTGCCGACTGCCTGCTGGTGGATCGCGACCGGCCGCAGTTCATGACCAGCCAGGACCCCTATTCGGCGATCGTCTATTCAACCCGTGGCAGCGACGTCCGCACCACCGTCGTTGACGGCGAAGTCCTGGTCGATGCGTTTCGCCCGGTCCGCTGGGATCCGGCCGAAATTGCCACCGAAGCCAGGCTCCAGGCGGCCCGGCTGGCGGCCCGGGCCGGCTTCTAGTGTTACAATTCCTAGCAGTCCACGTATACGACTGCTAATGAGTAGCCCTGCCCTTTCGGACCGCACGCGGCGCATTCTCGCAACCCTGGTTCGCTCCTATATCGAGACGGGCGAACCGGTGGCGTCGGCGGCGCTTGCCCAGAAAGCCGGCTTGAACCTGTCGTCCGCGACGGTGCGCAACGTGCTCGCCCAGCTCGAGGAAATGGGCTACGTGTGGCAGCCACACACCTCGGCCGGCCGCGTGCCGACCGACACCGGGTATCGCTGCTACGTCGACATGTTGATCGAGGGCCGGCGCGCCACCAAGGACGTCTCGGCCGTGGAGGCGCGGTTGCGGCAAGAGGCCGGCGACGCCCCGCTCATGGACGACCTGCTGTCGTCCACCTCGCACGTCCTGTCGGAGGCGAGCAAGAGCGTCGGGTTCGCCATTGCCCCACCCAATGCCGGCGCGCTGTTCCAGCGCATTGAGTTCGTGCCGCTCAGCGGCAATCGCATTCTGGTGGTGGTGGTGGCCAGCGGCAACCAGGTGTCGCAGAAGACCGTCGACATCGGCGAGTCGGTCACGGCTTCGGAACTGACCCAGGCCGCCAACTTCCTGAACTCCGAGTTTGCCGGCCGCACCCTGCAGCAAGTGCGCGACGGCGTCGTTGACCGGCTGAAGCAGGAGCGGTCGCTGTACGACCAGTTGCTGGGCCTCGCGCTGCGCCTGGCCAGCAGTTCGTTCTCGAACCTCGAGCGGCCCACGGCCGTCTACATAGACGGTGCGTCGAGTTTGCTGGAGGAAGTCGTCCAGGCGAGCGGCATTTCGGCGGCGACGCTGCGCGGACTGTTGCGCATGGTCGAAGAAAAGCAACGGCTGGTCGGCATCCTGACCGAATACATCGACGGCCCCGGCCTCACGGTGGTGATCGGCGCGGAACACAGCGACCCCGAGTTGCGGCCGTTCAGCCTGATTGCCGCCACCTACTTCGACGGCCGCAGCACCGGCACGGTCGGGATCATCGGCCCGACGCGCATGCGCTACTCGAAGGCCATCAGCGTCGTCGACATTGCCGCGCTGGCGGTCGCGCGGGTCTTGCGCGACGTGAATTGATCAGACGGCGGCACCCCTGTGCCCTACAATCCTGCACGGACTCATGAGCGACGAAATCAACGATCCACCAACCCCTGACATCCCTGCGACCGAAGCCGGGCCGCTGGACCCGCCCGATGCGGGGACGCCGGCCGAGGCCATCAAGCGCGAGCGTGATGACTTGTACGATCGCCTGCTGCGCAAGACCGCGGAGTTCGACAACTTCCGCAAGCGCGTCGATCGCGACCGCAAGGAGATGATCGAGTGGGCGGCTGCCGACGTCTTGAACGACGTGCTGGCGATTGCCGACGACTTCGACCGCGCGCTGGCCGCCGACGCACCGCCCGAGGCACAGCAGTACAAGGCCGGCCTGGAACTGATCCAGCGCCAGCTCGCCGACCTGCTCAAGAAGCGCGGCGTGACGGTCATTGAGGCACAGGGCGCCGACTTCGATCCGCACGTCCACCAGGCTGTGGCGTACGAGGAAGTGCCCGGCGCTCGCGACGGCGAAGTGGTTGACGTGCTGGCCAGGGGCTACAAGCTCGGGGAGCGGTTGTTGCGCCCAGCCATCGTGAAGGTCGCGAAAGCATCGTGAGCAAGCGCGACTACTACGAGATCCTCGAAGTCTCGAAAACGTCCACGGACCAGGAAATCAAGAGCTCCTACCGGCGCCTGGCGCTCAAGTTCCATCCCGACCGCAACCCCGGCGACAAGCGTGCCGAGGAGCAGTTCAAGGAAGCGGCCGAGGCCTACGCCATCCTCAGCGACGGCGAGAAGCGCGCCCGCTACGACCGGTTCGGTCACGCCGGCGTCGGCGGCGGCCCGCAGGGGTTCGACCCCTCGCAGTTCTCCGGCTTCGAAGACATCTTCGGCGGGCTGGGTGACATCTTCGGGTTTGGCGGCTCACGCCGCGGCGGGCCGCAGCGCGGCTCGGACCTGCGCTACGACCTCGAGATCAAGTTCGAGCAGGCCGCCAAGGGCGTCGAAACCAACATCCAGATTCCGCGCCAGGAAACCTGCGACAGCTGCAAGGGGTCGGGCGCGGCGCCAGGCACCTCGCCCACGACCTGCCCCGGCTGCCGCGGCGCGGGCCAGGTTCGCTTTCAGCAGGGCTTCTTCACCATGGCCCGCACCTGCAGCCAGTGCCGGGGCGCCGGCAAGGTGATCGCCAAGCCGTGCCAGACCTGCCGCGGCACGGGCACGACCGAGCAGACCCGCAAGCTGACCGTGAAGATCCCGGCCGGCATTGCCACCGGGCAGCGGCTGCGCCTGACCGGCGAAGGCGAATCGGGCACGCAAGGCGGACCGACCGGCGATCTCTACGTGGTGATCTTCGTGCAGGAGCACGAGTTCTTCCAGCGCGACGGCAACGACCTGCACTGCGCGGTGCCGCTCGCGTTCACGACCCTCGCCCTCGGCGGCGAGATCAAGGTGCCGGGCCTCGACGGTGACGAGACCGTCAAGATTCCCGAGAGCACCCAGACCGGCACCACCTTCCGCCTGCGCGGCAAGGGCATGCCCGACGTCTCGGGCCGCGGCCGCGGCGACATTCTCGTAACGGTCACCGCCGTCACGCCGAAGAAGTTGTCGAAGGAACAGAAGCAACTGCTCGAACAACTCGCCGAGACGCTGCCCGAGCAGAAGGTCAAGCCCGACGCCCGCGAAGACGACGAGCGCGGCATCTTCGGCAAGGTGAAGGACATTTTTGGGTAACCGCACCTGGCCGGCGCTGGTGCTCCGAGCCAGCGTCGTGGACGACTCCGAGGACATGGTGGCCGCGGTGCTCACCGACTTCTCACCGGTCGCCATCCACGATCTCGCCGAGCGGCCGCTGCCGCCGGGCGGGTTGTGGGATCCGACCTACCCACCAATTCCCGACCCCCCCCCGACGCCGCTGCACTGGAACGTGTGCTTCAACGACGCGCTCGAGCGCGACCAGGCCGCCGCGGCCATCCGTGACGCGCTCCCCCTTATCGCCATCGAAGCGGTTGACCTGCCGGACGACGACTGGGCCGCCCGCTCGCAGGCCACGCTGACCATGATCCACGCCGGGCGCTTCATCATCGCGCCGCCGTGGGACCTGCCGGCCGGCGATGTCGATGCGACCGTGATCGTGATCGAGCCGTCCATGGGTTTTGGCACGGGCCACCACGCGACGACTCGCATGTGCCTGCGGCTGTTGTCGGACCTGGACGTTTCGGACCTCACGGTGCTTGACCTCGGCACCGGCTCGGGCGTGCTGACCATGGCCGCCGCACTCAGCGGCGCCCGTCGCGCGGTCGGGATCGACGTGGACGTCGACGCGATCCAATCGGCGGAGTCGAGCGCACGCATGAACACCCTGCCCGACACCATCACGTTCGAGGTGTCCGACTTCCGCACCTCGCCGCCCGCGGCCGCCGACCGGGTGCTGGCGAACCTCACCGGGGGCATGCTGACCTCGAGCGGGCCACAAATTGCCGCGTTGGTGAAGCCCGGCGGACAGATGATCCTGAGCGGCTTCGATCACACGGAGGTCAACGCAGTGCTGGCCTCGTTCCCTGGATTCAGCGAAGTGCAGCGCCTGACCGAGGACAACTGGATCGCCCTGCACCTTCGATGCTGATCCTTACCGGAGGTCAGAAGTCCAGGCGATCATTCTTCTGACTTGCGATCGCCTGATTTCCTTATCGTCTGTTATTGTACCGGCCGCTGGCTGCCCTTCTCGCGGGCGGCGTTCCAGCTTTCAACGACGCGGCGCAGTTCCTTGAACGGATCAGGGCTGTCGTCCACCTGGAAGCGCAGCACGGTGTCGTTGTTCAACCACACGCCGCCGCCCTTCTTGACAATCACCATCGCCGCGGCCTGCATGCCGCGGGTGTCGCCGCCGGCGGCCTGGCCCGCATCAAGCGCCGCCATCAACCGCATCGACAGGTGCCCCTTCGTCTCCTCGAATGTCTTGATCATCCCTTCGACCACTGCCGGACCGGCGAGGATGTTGCCCTGGGCGGTGCTGAACTTGCCCTGCTTGTGGCCCGCCCACGTGCTGGCCTTGGGTCCCGTGAAGACGGCGGTGTTGCCCTGGCGATCGATGACCGCGAACTGCCGGCCCTGCTTGGTCCAGCGCTCGGGCTGCGGATCCGGGTCGCTCTCCCAGATGGCCTTGATGATGGCGTCGGGCTTCATCCCGGCCTTCAAGAGCGCGATGCCTTTCGGCCCGTAGCTCACATCGACAATGGCCTGCGTGGCGACGACGCCCGCGTCGGCATCGGCGGTCAGCACGCCGGTGAGCGAGAACACCCGCGACTGCACCGCCCCACCGACCTCCCCGGTGTCCGGGTCGTAGCCCAAAATGGAGAACGTCGCCACGGTTGGCGGCAGATCAGGAGATTGCGCATGAACGGTCCGGCTGAAGCCGGACGCCACCACCAGGGCGAGCCCTACCAGCCCTACCAGCCCTACCAGCCCTACCAGCCCTTTGATTCTCATCACAACTCGCTCCACGTCGTTAACAAGGCCGTCAATGCCACCAGGGGCGCCGCGTCGGCACGCAGCGTGCGGCCGCCGAGCGATATCGGAACCGCCCCGGCGGACAAGGCCGCGGCCAGTTCCGCAGCCGTCCACCCGCCCTCTGGGCCCACTATCACATGGGCCGCGGCCGGCCTGGGGACCTGTTGCGCGGGCAAGACCCGCCCCCCCGTGAAGGGGGGCCCCACGAGATTGGCTAAGGGTTCCACACAGATGAAACGTGCGTCAATCGCTGGCTCAGCCAGGTAGGCCGCGAACGTACAGGCCGCCGACACGACCGGCACGAAGGCACGCCCGCATTGCTTGGCCGACGACACGGCAATCCGCTGCCAGCGGGCCACGCGTTGGCTCTTCTCCACGGTCGACAGGGTGATCTCGCTCCGGTCGCTCACCACGGGACGAATGCCGGTGGCGCCCAGCATCACGGCGTCGCGGACGACGTCGTCCATCTTGTCGGCCTTGAGCACGCTGATGACCACGTCGATCGGCAGGCCGATCTCCGGCGCCGGCGCGACGGGTTCGATCGCGTGCACCGCGGCCGACCGCTTCCCAGCGGCGACGACTTCGGCCCGCCACAAGCCGCCGCGGCCATCAAGGACCTCGATCTCGGCCCCGACCCCCAGCCTCAACACGCGCACCAGGTGCTCCGCCTCATCGTCGGGCACCGGCACGCGCGCCGCGGCGGGATCGAGGTCGGGCACGTAGAAGCGCGGGCGCACGCGGAGAGTATACTCATGCGCACAGATGTTCTTTCGCGGGCAAACAGTCGGGAAGTACCGCATTCTCTCCCCACTTGGAAGCGGCGGCTTCGGCAGCGTCTACCTCGCCGAAGACACCTGGATCGACAAGAAGGTCGCCATCAAGGTTCCGCATCGCCAGAACCTCGACTTCGGCGAGCTGCTCCGCGAACCCCGCCTGCTGGCCACCCTCAGCCATCCGAACATCGTCACGGTGCTCACGGCCGAGAAGCAGGACGATGTGTTCTTCATCGTGATGGAGTACGTGCCGGGCGACACGCTGGAGGCCGTGATCGATCGCGATGGCACGCTGGATCTCGCCCGCGCGCTCGACTACACCTGCCAGATCTGCAACGCGATGGACCACGCGCACAAGCACGGCGTCATCCATCGCGACCTGCGGCCGGGCAACGTGCTGGTGACCGACCAGGGACTGATCAAGGTGGCCGACTTCGGCACCTCGCGCTTCCTCGAGATCGCGGCGCACGGCACGACGGTGATCGGCAGCCCGCCGTACATGGCGCCCGAGCAGTTCCAGGGCAAGGCGGTGTTTGCCTCGGACATCTACTCGCTCGGCGTGACCATGTACCAGATGTTCACCGGGGTGCTCCCGTACGACACGCCGATGCCGGCCGATCTCGACAAGCTGATGCGCGGCGAACTGGCCTCGCCGCCGAGGCTGAAGAACCCGAAGCTGCCCAGGGCAATCAGCGACATCGTGATGAAGGCGATCGCTGCCGACATCCCGTCGCGCTACCAGCGCGCCTCGGACCTGCTGGATGCGGTGCTCGCCGCCCGCCAGCCGGCCCCCACCCCGGCGGGGCGGCGTCCGTGGCGGCCGGCCCCGGGCGCCGCCCCCACCGCGTCGGACGAGGTCCAGGACATCCAGGCCCGCCTCAAGGCGCGCGAAACCGTGCAGGCCAAGTTCTGCTGGAAGTGCGGCAAGGCCCTGGCGGCCCGCGCCGACGTCTGTCCCTTCTGCTCCGAACGCCAGTAATGGGCAGGCCACCCTAAAAGGTGGCCGCCACCGGTATAATTCCCCATGGCATTTGCGGGAACCGGCAAAATCTGGATGAACGGGTCGCTCGTGGACTGGCAGGACGCCACCATCCACGTCGCCTCACACGCGCTGCACTACGGCACCGGCGTCTTCGAGGGCATTCGCGCCTACGACTCGAAGACCGGCACCAACATCTTCCGCCTCGAGCCGCACATGCGCCGGCTGATGGACTCGTGCCGTGTCTATCGCATGGAGCCGCGCTGGTCGCAGGCCGAACTCTCGCAGGCCGTGCTCGACACGGTCCGCGTCAACGGCTTCAAGAGCTGCTACATCCGGCCGCTGGTCTACCGCGGCTACGACTCGCTGACGCTCGATCCGCGGCCGTGCCCGGTTGACGCCTCGGTCGTCGTCTGGGAATGGAGCCTGATGATGGGCGCCGAGGCCCTGGAGAAGGGCATCGACGTCGGTGTCAGCTCGTGGACCCGGCTCGCGCCGAATACGTTGCCGGCGCTCGCCAAGGGCACGGCCAACTATGCCAACTCCGCCCTCATCAAGATGCAGGCGGTCCTCGACGGCTACGCCGACGCGATCGCGCTCGACGAGAGCGGGTTGCTCAGCGAAGGCAGCGGGCAGAACCTGTTCCTGGTGCGCGACAACGTGATCTACACGCCGTCGCTCGGCTCATCCGTGCTGCAGGGCATCACGCGCGAGACGGTGATAACGCTCGCCGCGGACCTCGGTTTCACCGTGCGGGAGGCGTCCATCCCGCGCGAGTTTGTCTACCTCGCGGACGAAGCGTTCTTCTGCGGCACGGCGGTCGAGGTCACCCCCATTCGCTCGATCGACCAGATCACCGTCGGCAACGGCAAGCGCGGACCGATTACCGAAGCCCTGCAACAGCGGTTCTTCGGCATCCTCCGCGGCGAGCTGCCCGACACGCACAACTGGCTCACGCCGGTAGGAGTGCCTACGGCGGCCCGCTGATTGGGGGGACCGATGCACGTCAACGACCTGCTGAAACTCGCTGTCGCAAAGGGCGCGTCCGACCTGCACCTGAAAGTCGGCAGCTACCCGATGGCCCGCATTCATGGCCACCTGTCCGCCATTGCCGGGGAACAGCAGCTCAATCACGAAGACCTGGTCGAGATGGCCGCGTCGCTCATGTCGACCGCCCAGCGGCAGAAGTTCACGGACACGCAGGAAGTGGACCTGGCGTACAGCGTCCCCGGCCTGGGGCGCTTTCGCTGCAACGTGTTCCAGCAGCGCGGCACGATTGGCTGCGTCCTGCGTGTCATCCCGGTGAACGTCAAGAGCCTCGACGAACTGGGCCTGCCGCCGGTACTGAAGAAGATTGCCGAGGAAGAGCGCGGCCTGGTGCTGGTAACCGGCACGACCGGCAGCGGCAAGAGCACGACGCTGGCCGGGATGATCGACTACATCAACAAGACCCGCACCTCCCACGTCATCACGATCGAAGACCCGATCGAGTACCTGCACCGCGACAACAAGTGCATCATCAACCAGCGCGAGATCGGCGTCGACACGCGGTCGTTCGCCCATGCGCTGCGCAGTGCCCTGCGCCAGGACCCGGACGTGATCCTGGTCGGCGAAATGCGCGACATGGAAACCATCGAGACGGCGATGCACGCCGCCGAGACCGGCCACCTCGTGTTCTCGACGCTGCACACGCTCGATGCGACCGAGACCATCAACCGCATCATCTCGGTCTTCCCACCGCACCAGCAGAAGCAGATCCGCCTGCAACTGGCGTCGGTGCTGCGGGCGGCCATTGCCCAGCGCCTGATTCCGCGCCGGGACGGCGTGGGCCGCGCCCCGGCGGTGGAGGTGCTGGTCGCCACCCCGTTCATCAAGGACTGCGTGGTCGACAAGGACAAGACCCACCTCATCGCCGGCGCCATCGCGCAAGGCACGTCGCAGTACAGCATGCAGACCTTCGATCAGTCGATTTTCAGCCTGTACCAAAACGAGTTGATCAGCTACGACGAGGCGCTGCGCTGGGCCTCGAACGTCGACGAGTTCAAGCTGCGGGTGCAGGGCATTTCCAACACCGCCGACATTTCGCGCGACCAGATGGCCGGCACCATCTTCACCAGCGCGGCCAAGCCGGTGCCCACACCTCCGGAGATCACCCGGTTCGGACAGTAACAAGGGACCTGCTCCCCTTTTACGGAACGCGTAAGTGGCTGACGCCTATCTCACCGCACTGACCATGCTCTCGCGCCGGGAGCTGTCCGAGTCGCAGATCCGGACGCGCCTCGCCCGCCGCGAGTTCGAAGACGACGAGATCGAGGCCGCCGTGGAGCGCTTGCGGCAGGACGGCACGTTGAACGACCGCCGGGTGGCACTGGCCGCCGCGAGGCTGGAAAGCAGCGTCCGCCATCGCGGCCGGGCCCGCGTCGTCCAGAAACTGCGTGCGCTCGGCATCGATGGCGACGTCGCCGAATCGGCCGTCAACGAGGTGTTCCAGGAGGTTGACGAAGGGGCCCTGCTCGATCGCGCCCTGGCGCGGCGCCTGCGCGGCCAGACCCCCAAGCAACTCGACGACCAGGGCCGCGCCCGCATCGTCCGTGGCCTCGCCGCCCAGGGATTTACCTTCGACGCCATCATGAAACGGCTCCGTCCGCCAAGAGGCTTACAATAGCGGGATGCATCCGGCGGAGATTCGCACTTCTTTCCTGAAATACTTCGAGAAACACGGCCACCGCGTGGTCCCCAGCAGCCCCCTGCTGCCCGGCGACGACCCCACGCTGCTGTTCACCAACGCCGGCATGAACCAGTTCAAGGACGTGTTCCTCGGCCGCGAGAAACGCGACTACACGCGGGCGGCGACGTCGCAGAAGTGCATGCGCGTCAGCGGCAAGCACAACGACCTCGACAACGTCGGGCCCTCGCTGCGCCATCACACCTTTTTTGAGATGCTCGGCAACTTCTCCTTCGGCGATTATTTCAAGCACGACGCCATCGAGCTGGCGTGGAACCTGCTGACCAAGGAATGGAAGCTGGATCCGGCGACGCTGTACGTTACGGTCTTCAAGGGCGCACCGGGCATTCCGCGCGACGAAGACGCCTACCAGCGGTGGCTGGATTTCGTGCCCGCCGACCACATTGGCGAGCTGGGGATGGCCGACAATTTCTGGGCGATGGGCGACACCGGGCCGTGCGGCCGCTGCTCGGAGATCTACGTCGACCGCGGCGCCCAGGTCCCCGGCACCGGCCACTTCGTCGCCGACGTCGAATCGGGCAGCGAGCGGTTCGTCGAAATCTGGAACAACGTGTTCATGGAGTTCGAGCGCAACGAGGACGGCGTGCTCACGCCGCTGCCGGCGCCCTCGATCGACACCGGCATGGGCCTCGAGCGGATCGCAGCCGTCATGCAGGGTACCATGTCGAACTACGACACACCGCTGTTCATGCCGCTGCTGACCGCGCTCGGCGAGCGGTCAGGGCATCAGTACGGCCAGTCGATGTCGGCCACCGATGTCTCGATGCGGGTCGTCGCCGATCACGTGCGCGCCGCGACCTTCCTGATCGCCGACGGCGTGGTGCCGTCCAACGAGTGGCGGGGCTACGTGCTGCGCAAGATCATGCGGCGCGCGATGCGCCATGGCCGCAAGCTCGGCCTGCACGAACCCTTCCTGTGCTCGCTGGCCGACGTCGTGGTGCGCGAGATGGGCGGCGCCTACCCGGAGCTGAAGGCTGGACGCGATGCGGTCGTGCTGGTGATCAAGAGTGAAGAGGAACGATTCGACGCGGTGCTGACCGGCGGCCTGCCCCGCCTCGAAGAGGTGCTCGAACGCGCGGCCAGGACGACCAGGGTCGTCCCCGGAGACGAGGCCTTCAAGCTGTACGACACCTTCGGTCTGCCCCGCGATTTCATTGAAGATCTGGCGAGCCACCAGGGCCTGCGGTTCGACGTCGAAGGGTTCGACGCGGCCATGGAGGGCCAGCGCGTCAAGGCCCGCGCCGGTGGTGCCTTCGACAGCAAGAAGGGCGACGACTTCACCTTCATGTCGGACGAGGAGCGCGAAGAGCTCCGCGCCGTCGGCGATCACTTCGACGGCTACACCGACACCACGCTCAAGGGCGTGCCCGTACTTGCGCTGTTCAACGACCAGAAGACGTCGGTGTCATCCCTCGAGGCCGGCGAGAACGGTTACGTGGCGCTCGGCAAGACCCCGTTCTACCTGGAGGCCGGCGGCCAGGTCTCGGACCAGGGCTGGATGGAGCCCGCCTCGGGCCAGCGCTCGCGCGTCACCGGCGTCTCGCGCCTCGGTCCCGGGCTGCCGCGGCTGCACCGGGTCGAGAACATCGAGGGCCGGCTCGCGCTGCGCGACCTGGTGACCACGCACGTCGATACCGGCCTGCGCGACGCCACGCGGCGCAATCACACGGGCACGCACCTGCTGCACGCGGCGCTGCGCAAGGTGCTCGGCCCGCACGTCAAGCAGGCGGGATCCCTCGTGTCTCCCGATCGCCTGCGCTTCGACTTCCAGCATTTCTCGGCCGTCACGCCCGAGCAGCTCGCCGAGGTGGAGCGCATCGTCAATGCGGCGATCCTGAAGAACGAGACGGTCAACACGGCCGTGCGCAATACGCAGGAGGCGATCGCCGCTGGCGCCATGGCGCTGTTCGGCGAGAAATACGGCGACAAGGTCCGCGTGGTGGCCGTCGGCGATGGGTCGTTCAGTACCGAGCTGTGCGGCGGCACGCATGTGCGCGCGACGGGCGACATCGGCTCACTGCTGATCACCGAGGAGTCGGGGGTGGCAGCCGGCGTGCGCCGCGTCGAGGCCGTCACCGGCATGGGCGCGCTCGACCTGGCCCATGGCGCGATCTCGGAACTCAAGGCGATCGCCGCCGAGTCGGGCGCCAGACGCGGGGCGCTCACCGACTGGGTCAGGCAGCAGCAGGCCGCCGTCAGCAAGGCCCAGAAGGAAGTGCAGCAGCTCAAGACCAAGCTGGCCCTGGGCGGCGGTGGTGGCGCCAAGGACG
Source organism: Acidobacteriota bacterium (assembly GCA_041178345.1). GTDB lineage: Bacteria > Acidobacteriota > Vicinamibacteria > Vicinamibacterales > UBA2999 > 12-FULL-67-14b. Next base: position 20,555 of record JBEGVQ010000065.1, read on the forward strand.
ACGACCAGGTGGAGATCGCCGGGGCGGCGTTCATCGCGCGCGAGGTGAAGGACGTGGACAAGGAATCGCTCCGCGCCCTGGCCGACACGCTGAAGTCGCGCCTCAAGAGCGGTGTCGTCGTGCTGGCCGCCGCCATGCCCGACGGCAAGGTGGCGCTCATCGCGACGGTCACTCCCGATCTCGCCAAGAAGGCTCCCGCCGGGCAACTGGTGAAACAGCTGGCCCCCATCGTCGGCGGCGGTGGCGGCGGCCGCGCCGACTTCGCCGAGGCCGGCGGCAAAGAGCCGGCGAAGATACCGGAATTGCTCAGGGAAGCTCGACTGCTCACGGAGAAGCTCCTAGGGGCCTGACGCGGTCAAGGCCTGAGCTTCCGGACCACAGTCGCCGATAAAGTAGACTAAAGGTTCGTGAAACGCAGCCTCCTGGTTCTCGCGTTGACCCTCGGCCTGGCTCCGCCGGCAGTCGCCCAGATCTATTCCTGGCGCGACGCCGACGGCAAGCTGGTGTTGTCGGATCGGCCGCGCGAGGATCGCGGCGGCATGAGCACGTATGCGGTCCCCGGCTCGTCCGCCGTGCGCGCCACCAAGCCCCTCGCCGTCAGCAAAAGCGCGTTGTACGACAGCTCGATCAACGAGCATTCGCGGCGCATGGGCGTGCCGGCGGACCTGGTTCGCGCCGTCATCCAGGTGGAATCGGCCTTCAACCCTTCGGCGGTCTCCACCAAGGGGGCCATGGGCCTGATGCAGCTGATGCCGGCCACCGCTCACGAACTGGGCGTCGCCAACCCGTTCGAGCCCGACCAGAACATCCGTGGCGGGGTCACCTACCTGAAGCGCTTGCTCGACCGTTATCACCAGAACGTCGAACTGGCCCTGGCCGCGTACAACGCCGGCATGGGGAACGTCGAAAAATACGGCGACGTGCCGCCGTTCAAGGAAACCCGGAATTACGTCAAGAAGATCACCGGCGCGGCCCCGGCCGCCCCGCCCAACGCCATCTACAAGTGGATGGAGTTGGTCAACGGCAAGCCCGTCGCCCGGTACTCGAACAAGCCCCCCGCCTCGGGCGCCTACGAGCTGGTCACCCGGCGCTAACGGCCGCGCTAAAGTGCGCCCTTGCGGGCGGGCTTCAGCCCGCCCGGGCCAATGCCCTCCGTGATATGATTACGTGTTTAGCATCCCTTTGAAATTGAGGTCTGTGACGTGGCGAAGAGAAACAAGTCGGCCTTAAAGGCCAATCGGCAGAACGTGAAGCGGCGCGAACACAACCGTGAGCTGCGCTCCAAGCTCCGCACCGGCCTGAAGGCTGTCCGGAAGTCACTCGACGACAAGAATGTCGAAGGCGCCAAGGCTGCCCTGAAGACGCTGCAGTCGCTGGTGGACAAGATGGCCACGAAGGGCATCATCCACAAGAACACCGCGTCGCGCTTGAAGTCGCGCCTCGCCGCCAAAGCCAGCAAGTAGTCCCAGAAAGGGCGGCACTTCAGTGCCGCCTGTCTCTACCTACCGCAAATCTCCACCACCAGGCGCTCCAGGAGAAATCTCGGAGCGCCGACTGACGACTTGATCGCCAGGTCGGTGCGGAACACCGCGTCGAGGCTGTTCTTGACGCGCGTGTCGGGCCGCAGGCGAATGGCGGCCGCGCGAATCTGGCCCAGGATCATCGGCGGCTGCGCCCCGGCCTCGATCTGCGCGGCAATCTCGCGCAACGCGCCGGCGGCATCGGCGTTCCAGATCGCCTTGCCCAGGGCGAAGTCCTCGCCCGGCTCGTTCTGCGGCATCACCAGGTCGCGAATGTGATTGGCGGTCAGCACCGACTCCCCCGCCGCATACAGCACCAGTTTCTCGATCTCGGCGCGAATCCGTCCCAGGCTGAGGCCGGTCGTGTCGAGCAGCAGCGACAGCGCCGTGGGCTCGATCGTCAGCTCATCTTTTTCGAGGCGCTTCTGAATCCACACCGCCGCGTCGCGGGGCGAGTCGAGCGAGCCGCAGTCGACGCAGTCAGCCTGCTTGCGCAGCACCTTCACCAGGCGGCGATTGCCGTCCAATCCGCCCGCGACAAACACGAGCGTCGTCATCGGCTCAGGCGTCTCGAAATAGGCTTCGAGCTCCTCCACCGGCGTCACGCCACGCTTCGCCTTCTTCGCATCGCCGAGACCCGGTAACTCGTCCTGGTCCTTGGCGCCCCGCTTGGGCGACAGCAAGGTCTCGGCCTCGTGGACGATGATCACGCGCCGCGGCGACATCATCGGCAGGGTCCGGGCGGTCGAGAGGATATTGCCGATTAAACCATCGCGGCCGGCGGCGTTGCTGGCTTCGTTGGCGTAGAGGCTCTCGACGTTGAACGCATGGAGCCCCTCGTCCACGACCGCGGCGAACTCCAGCGCCAAGTCGTGGCGCGACTGCAGGTCATCGCCCTCGAGCAGGTAGAGCGGCGCCGTCTTGCCCGACTTGATCTGCTTGCGGACCTCGAGGACGGTGGACATCAGGAACTAGAAGGCCTCGAGAATGGCGCTGACCACCGACTTGGCGAAGTCGGTCGCGATGCGATCGAAGGCCGCGCGATTGCCGCCGACAATGGCCGAGAAATCCTGCACCGTGCTGGTCGGCGAGCCCAGGTCGTATTCTTCGGAGAACGACAGCGCCGCGTTCTCCCACAGCGTCTTCTGCTGCTTGACGTCCTCGAACCCAACCTTGGCGACCATGGTGAAGCGATAGCGCGACGCCAGTTGCGCGTCGTTCAAGCCGACCGGCTGGGTCGACACCGCGGTGATCTCGCCGCGGACGATGCCGTCGGCGCCGCCGTCGGAGGGGATCACTTCGTACCGGCCGCTCGCCTGGAACTCCTCGCGCACCTTCTGCGTCAGGACCTGCTCGATGGTCGGATAGGCGGTGGTGTTGCCGAACATCGGGATGCCGAGCGTCTTGATGTACTCCGGCAGGAATGAACCCCGGCCCGCCAGCGCGTAGCCGCACGACGCGGCCCCGACGCCGGCCGCCATCACCGGGAGCGCTCGCAACGCCTGTCGTCTGGTAACCATCATCTTCTTCGGCATCTTCGGCTATTAGGCCACAACCACCGAGACAAGGCGACCCTTGGCAATCACCACCTTCCTGATGGTCTTGCCGGCAATGTGCGCCTGGACGTGCGGGTCAGCGAGCGCCAGCGCCTCCAGGGCCTGGTCGTCGATGTCGGGCGCCACGGTCACGCGCCCGCGCAGCTTGCCGTTGACTTGCACCGGGATCTCCAACTCCTCAGCCTTTGCCACCGTCGCATCAAACACCGGCCACGACGCGCCGGCCAGCCCCTCGGCATGGCCGTACATCTGCCACAGCTCTTCCATCGTGTGGGGCGAGAACGGCGACAGCATGACGATCAGGGCTTCGATGGCCTCGCGCGCCACCTTGGCGGCCTGCGGCGATCGTTCACCTTTGTCCGTGAACAGGTAGAGCTCGTTGACCAGCTCCATCATGGCCGACACGGCGGTGTTCATCTGCTGGCGGACGTCGATGTCCTGCGTCACGCGGCGAATGGTGTCATGCGTCTTGCGCCGCATGCCGCGCTCGGCGGCGGTCAGGCTGGCGTGGTCGATGGGCCCGCCGCCGCTCGCCACCACCTGCTCGCGCCACTGGTCGGCCGCGCGCCACACGCGGGCCAGGAAGCGGAAGCTGCCCTCGAGGCCCGAATCGGACCACTCGACTTCTTTCTCGGGAGGGGCGACGAACATGACGTAGAGGCGCAGCGCGTCGGAGCCGTACTTCGCGATCATCGAGTCCGGATCGACGACGTTCCCCTTGGACTTCGACATCACCGCGCCGTCCTTCAGCACCATGCCCTGCGTCAGCAGGTGGGTGAACGGCTCGGTGTGTTCGGTCATGCCCAGGTCATGAAAGACGCGGGCGAAGAAGCGCGAGTAGATCAGGTGCAGGATGGCGTGCTCGACGCCGCCGCTGTAGAAATCAACCGGGCACCAGTAGGCGACCTTCTTCGGGTCGAACGGCATCTGGTCGTTGTGCGCGTCGGCGAACCGGTAGAAGTACCAGGACGAATCGACGAACGTGTCCATGGTGTCGGTCTCACGCCGCGCCGGACCGCCACACTTCGGGCACTTGACGTTCACGAACTCCGGCACGCTGGCCAGCGGCGAGTCGCCGCGACCGGTGAACTCGGTGATGTTGGGCAGCGTCACCGGCAGTTGGTCGTCCGGAACCGGCACCACCCCATCAACGGGGCAGTGAATCATCGGGATGGGCGTGCCCCAGTAGCGCTGGCGGGAGATGCCCCAGTCCTTCAGCCGGAACTGCACGGTGCCTTCACCAATGCCGCGCTCTTCGGCCTCTGCGGTGATCGCCGTCATGGCAGCGGCCACGGGCATCCCGCTGTACGTGCCCGAGTCGATCAGCACATCCTCGTCGTTCACGACCGGCACAATGGGCAGGCCGTACTTGGTGGCAAAGTCCTGGTCGCGCTCGTCGTGAGCCGGAACGCCCATGACGGCGCCGGTGCCGTACTCCGCGAGCACGTAGTTGGCGACCCAAATCGGAATCGGCTTGTGGGTAAACGGATTGATCACGAAGCGGCCGGTGAAAAAGCCTTCCTTGGCCACTTCGCCGGTCAGGCGGCCGGCGCGGTCCTGCGACCGGAAGCGCTGCGCCTTCGCCATGAAGCCCTTCTCGTCCGGAGACTCCTTGGCAAACGATCCGACCAACGCGTGCTCGGGCGCCAGCATCATGAACGTGGCGCCGAAAATGGTGTCGATGCGCGTCGTGAACACTTCAATCGACGCGTCTTCCCCTTGAATCGGAAACCGGACCTTGGCGCCTTCCGACCGCCCGATCCAGTTGCGCTGCATGGTCAGCACCTTCTCGGGCCACTTCGACAGGCCCTCGGCGGCGTGCAACAGGTCGTCTGCGTAGTGCGTGATCTTGAAGAACCACTGCTCCAGGTCCTTCTGCGTAACCTGCGTGCCGCAGCGCCAGCAGGCGCCGTCGATCACCTGCTCGTTGGCGAGCACGGTGTTGCAGCTCGGGCACCAGTTCACGGTCGAGCGACGGCGATAGGCCAGGCCCTTCTCGAACATCCGGGTGAACAGCCACTGGTTCCAGCGGTAGTAGTTCGGCAGGCACGTGGCCAGCTCGCGGCCCCAGGCATAGCTGATCCCCAGGCGCTGCAACTGCCCCTTCATGTGGGCGATGTTGCCCAGCGTGGAGGTCTCGGGATGAATGCCGTTCTTGATGGCGGCGTTCTCTGCCGGCAGGCCGAACGCGTCCCACCCGAACGGGTGCAGCACGTTGAAGCCCTGCAGCCGCTTCAGCCGCGAGACGACGTCGCCGATGATGTAGTTGCGGACGTGACCGACGTGCGCGTGACCCGAGGGATACGCGAACATCTCGAGGCAGTAGAACTTCGGCTTCGAGGGGTCTTCGGTGACTTCAAACGCCTGGGTGTCGGCCCAGTGCTGCTGCCATTTCCTGTCGAGATCTTGGGGATGATATTCAGCCACGGTGATCCGTCGATTTTACTACCGACAGACCTCAATCACCGCATCCAGACTCTCTGAAAGAGCCTTCAGGTCGTAGCCGCCCTCGGTCACCAACACCACCCGGCCTTCACAGGTCTCGTTCGCGACGTCCAGCAGCGCCTGGGTCAGGCGCGCAAAGCCGGCGGTGGTCATGCGCAACTGGCCCAAGGGGTCCATCTCGTGCGCGTCGAAGCCGGCCGAGATCATCAGCAGCTCCGGCTTGAACTCCCGCAGCCGCGGCAGCACCAGCTCCGCATACTTCCGTTCGACCACATCGTCCCGGTCGCCCATGGTCAGTGGGATGTTCAGGGTAAAGCCCTCGCCGGCGCCGCGCCCGGTCTCCCCTGCCGCGCCTGAACCCGGCCAGAACGGGTACTGGTGCGACGACACGAACAGCACGCTCGGGTCCTCGTAGAACATGGCCTGCGTGCCGTTGCCGTGGTGCACGTCGTAGTCAACGATGGCCACCCGAGACAGGCCGCGTGATCGGGCGTAAGCCGCGCCGACCGCGATGTTGTTGTAGAGACAGAAGCCCATGGCCTTCCCGGCCTCGGCATGATGGCCAGGCGGCCGCACGAGCGCCAGCGCCCGCGATCCCGCGGGGCCAGCCAGCACATGATCCACGGCCGTCAGCACTGCCCCGGCGGCCAGCCGCGCGATCTCGTCAGAGTCGGGCGACGTAAACGTGTCTTCGTCGATCATCGTCGCGCGGCCACGTCTCGCCACGATCCCGGCGATGTGCTCGCGGGTGTGGACACGGGCCAGGTCGTCGTCGGTCGCCAGTCGCGGATCGAGAACGGTTCCGCCGGCGTCGCGGAACCGAGCGGCCACGGCCTCCAGCGTCTCGGCCCGCTCGGGCCGCTCCGGGTGGCCGGCGGGGGTCACGTGATCGACAAACCGGGGCGAACTGACCACTACTAACGACATAGCAACTCCACACAGTGCTGTTTGCACCGACCGAGGGCGGTGGCCAGGAGGAGATTGGCCTCTTCCAGGGCCCCGTCATCAGCGTCCCGAGACACGTAGATCGGTTCCGCGATCGTCATCGCCACCGTCGTGAACGGCTTCGGGACCTGCGTGCGGTCCCAGCTGTTCAGCGTCCAACTGGATGCCGCCTCTGAGTGGAACGGCAGCAGCGGCTGGCCGGTGGCCCTGGCCAGCCACACCGCACCGGCCTGCGCGACCTCTGCCGGCCCCCGCGGGCCGTCCAGGGTGAACGCCACGCCGTGGGCCTTCACGTCCCTCACCAGCTGCCTGAGGGCCGCGGGACCGCCCCGGGAGGTGGATCCCCGGGCCGTACCGTAGCCGAACTTGCCAAGCAGCCTGGCGATCCACTCGCCATCGAAGTTTTCGCTCGCCATGGCGACGATGCCGCGGTTGGCAAAATAGGGCGTGGCGGCCAGGATGCGGCCATGCCACAGCGCGAGAATGGGGTGATGGCCGGCGGCGGTGATGGCGTCAACGTGCTCGGCGCCGCGGACTTTCCAGGTCCAGGTCGAGGTCAACGCCCGGACGATGGGATACCCCAGCGTGGCGATCGCAGCCACTTCAGCGCGTTTGCGCGGGGACTGCCGCCAGTCAGGGGTGTCGGTCACATTCCGTCGTAGGAGGGGCCTTCGCCGCCTTCAGGAGCGACCCAGGTGATGACGCCGTACGGGTCCATGATGTCGCACGTCTTGCAGTGCACGCAGTTCGACGCGTTGATCTGCAGCTTGAGTCCCCCAGCACCGTTATCGACCATCTCGTAGACGCTCGCCGGACAGAACCGGACGCAGGGGTGGCCGTACTCGGGCCCACAGATGCTGTGGCACACGTCCGTTTGCACCAGCAGGTGCACCGGCTGATCCTCGTCGTGGTGCGTACCGGAGTAGTGCGCGCCGGTGACCTTGTCGAACGTGACCTTGCGATCAATCGGCGCGGCATTCGACGGAACCAGGATGTCCCGCTTGGTCATGCCGTAGTAGTCGCCGATCGTCAGCATGGCCTGGTGGCCGGGATGCCCCGACAGGTCGGGCAGGCCCTTGCCGTTGGTGAACATGGCGATGCCGGCGTAGGCGCCGCCAGCCATGGTGCCTGCGCCGAAGGCCTGGTGCACATTACGCACCGGGTAGAGCTCGGTCTTGATGGCGCTGGCGTCGACCAGCGCCTTGTAGCGGCTCAATGACACCGAACTCGTGTCGCCGGCGCGCACCGCGGCGAACGCCGCCTCGGCGGCGAGCATGCCGCTGCGCATGGCCAGGTGAATGCCCTTCAGGCGCGTCGAGTTCACGAAGTTGGCCGCGTCGCCGACAATCACGCCGCCATCGAAATGAAGCCGTGGCTGCGTGTTCCAGCCGCCCTCGGGCAGCGCCTTGGCGCCGTAGCGGACGATCGAACCGCCCTCGAGAATGCCGCTGATGAACGGGTGGTGCTTGAAGTGCTGGAAGGCCGCATGCGGATCGAACAGCGGATCCTTGTAGTCGAGACCGACCACGAAGCCGATCGAGAGCCGGCCATCGGGCAGCGCATACAGCCAGCTGCCGCCGAA
>JBEGVQ010000066.1:0-27060 GCA_041178345.1 Acidobacteriota bacterium
ACGCCCAGCCGCGCTATCGCAACTACGCGATGAGCAAGCCCAACGATCCGCTGTACGCCAACCAGTGGAACTTCCCCGCCATCGACATGGAGCGCGCGTGGGACATCCAGCCCGGCGCCACCACGGACATCATCGTGGCCGTGCTCGACAGCGGCGTCGCCTTCCATTCGGGCACGTTCCGCTACAACTCGCGCTTCCCGTTCCGGGTGACGCCGGGCGGCCCCCTCTACCCCGCCCTCGGCATTGTTGACGTGCCGTTCGCGGCCGCGCCGGAACTGGGCGCGAGCGGCTCGACCCGGTTCGTGGCGCCGCGCGACTTCATCTGGGATGACAACTTCCCGGTCGATCTCGACTCGCACGGCACGCATGTCACCGGCACGGTCGGCCAGCTCACCAACAACAGCCTCGGCGTCGCCGGCATGGCCTACAACGTCCGCATCATGCCGGTGAAGATCATCCAGGCGGTGTGGGACGAGATCTTCTCGAGTCCGAACGAGGGCACCGACGATGTGGTGGCTCGGGGGATTCGCTATGCGGCCGACAACGGCGCGAAGGTGATCAACCTGAGCATTGGCCGTTCCTCTGGCGGACCCGCGCCGGTGGTCACCGACGCCATGCGTTACGCGGTGGGCCGTGGGGTGTTCATCGCCGTGGCCTCAGGCAACACTCGCAACAGCGGCAACCAGCCCAACCGGCTGGCCCAGCACGCGCCCGACATTAACGGCATGGTGGCGGTCGGCGGGTCGGCCGCACGCTCGACGCGGCCTACTACTCGACCTCGGGCACGTTCGTGGAGTTGGCGGCGCCCGGCGGCGACCAGCGCGCCGGCGGCACGAGCGCCGGCATCCTGCAGCAGACGCTCGACCTGGACCTGCTCGAAACCTACGATCGGCCACCGTCGCAATACGGGCCGCCGCGGGCCGACTCGTTTTCCTATTACTACTTCCAGGGCACCTCGATGGCGACGCCGCACGTCTCGGGCTTTGCCGCGCTGCTGATGCAGCAGGGCGTGACCAGCCCGGCGGCGATCGAAGCCGCCATGAAGCTGTACGCCACCGACAAGGGCGCCGCGGGCCGCGACGACCTGTTCGGCTACGGCCTCATCAACCCACGCGCCACGCTGCGCGGCCTCGGCCTGGCGCGATAAGGGCCGCAGATGACACAGATGACACAAATCGGCCGGCTGAGTGTGTTGGCCGTGGTTGCGACCATGGCGATGGCGCTACCCGCTGCAGCGCAAACCGCCACCCGGCGATCCGCGCCGTCGCGCGGCATCGAGATCGGCGGCTACGCCATGGCCGGGAACTTCACTTTCGCGGCCGGCGACAGTTTCGAGGCCATCCTGGGCACGCATTCAGGAACGATCCTGGGGGGCGGCGCCACCGTCGGCCTGCCGTGGGGCGGACTCTTCGTGGACATCGGCGCCTGGCAACACGCGGCCGACGGCGAGCGCGTGGTGATTCTCGACGGCCAGGTCTACCCCCTCGGGATCCCGGTCAAGGTTTCGGTCGTGCCGCTCGAGATCAGCGCCGGCTGGCGGTTTCGCTTTCGCCGCCTGCCCAGGTTGATTCCCTTTGCAGCAGCCGGCTACACCTCGATGGGCTACCAGGAGACCTCGTCGTTTGCGGGCGCGGGCGAGGACGGCGACGAGCGGTTTGGCGGATACCACCTGCGTGGCGGCGCCGAGTTCAAAATCACGCGCTGGCTCGGCGTGGCGGGCGAACTGGCCTGGACCACGGTCCCGGGCGCCATCGGCAACGGTGGCGTCTCCAAGGCGTTCAACGAAGACAACCTCGGAGGGACCAGCCTCCGGGCGCGCATCACGGTGGGCCGGTGACCGCGTTCGAACGTCAAGTCCTGCTGATCGTCTCCCGCATCCCGCCAGGGCGGGTGACCACCTACGGCGACGTGGCCCGCCTGGCCGGCAAGCCCCGCGCCGCCCGAGCCATCGGCAACATCATGCGCACCGCCGACCGCCCCGGCCTGCCCTACCACCGCGTCATCGCCGCCGGCGGGCGGCTCGGCGGTTACTCCAGCCTGTCCCTCAAACGGTCCCTGCTGTCGGCTGAGGGCCTGATCGTCACCCCGGGACGGGTGGTAGGCTTCGCCCAGGTTCACTGGACCGGCAGGAAATCAGGAACAACCGAACCTTAGGGCCGGTTGAAACGTCTTTGTTGGCGTGCGCCCTGTCCCTGGCACCGCGCCCCGTCAACCCCGGCCGTGATGTCACCGTCTAACCCTACCAGTGACGTGAAAAGCGCCGATCTGGAGCTGGTCGAGCGCATTCGGGGCGGGGATGGGACCGCGTTCGAGGCCCTGTACCGCCAGCACGCTACTCGGCTCTACAATCTGGCCAGCCGCATGACCGGCGCCAAGGGCGAGGCTGACGATCTGCTGCAGGACATCTTCCTGTTGGCCTATCGGAAGATCGCGAGCTTCCGCGGCGAGTCGTCGCTCGGCACCTGGCTCTACCGGCTGGCCATGAACCACTGCCTGGACGTGCTGCGCAACCGGCAGACGCGCATGGGCCAGCAGACCGATTCGCTCGACGAGCCCGACGCTGCGCCGGTCGCCTCGCCGGTGCCGGTCCTGAACGCGGTCAGCCGCATCGACCTGGAGCGGGCCATCGCGTTGCTGCCGCCGGCCTGCCGGGCCGCCTTCCTCCTTCACGACGTGGAGGGGTTTGGGCATCACGAGGTCGGCACCATCCTCGGCGTGTCGGAAGGCACGTCGAAGTCGCAGGTGCACAAGGCACGAATGCGTATTCGCTCCTACCTCGCGCACGGACTGCGGAAGAAAGTTGAAAGTTGAAGAGTTGATAGTTGGTAGTTTCAGTTTCAGTTATGACCTGTAGTGACCTTAGTGCCGCTCTTGTCGATTTTGTCGATGGGCGTCTGGATCCCGCTACCCAGCGGAACGTCGAGCGGCATCTTGAGGCCTGCGACAACTGCGGTGCGCTCGTCACCGACCTGCGCATCATCCGCGCCGCCGCGCTCACGTTGGATCGCCACGAGCCGTCACCCGGGTCGTGGCCCCGCCTGCAGGCCGCCGTGGCCGGCGCACCGCCCTCGAGGGGCCGGCGGCTCACCATGCCGGCCAGGGCGAACTGGCCCGTCTGGCTGGGCGCCGCCGCGGCGCTGGTGCTGACGACCGTGATCGGCCTGCGGACGCTGATGTCGCCCGACGAGGTGCCGGCGGGCAGCGCAGCCGCGGCCGATGCGCGCGAGGTCAGCGTCGAGTCGGTGACGGCGGAATTTGAGGCAGCCGAGAAGCACTACCAGAAGGCGATTGACGATCTGCAGACCATTGCCCACCAGGACAACGGCGAACTCGACCCGCAGGTGGCGTCGGTGCTGCAGAAGAACTTGGCGGTGATCGACCAGGCGATCAGCGAGAGTCGCGCCGCGCTCCAGTCGCAGCCGGCCAGCACCAACGCGCAGGACGGGCTGTTCGACGCCCTCCGCACCAAGGTGGCACTGCTGCAGACCACGGTCGAGTTGATCAACGAAATGCGTAAGGGCAATCAAGCCGAGGCAGGGCGCCGAATCCAGACCCTGTCGCAGTAACGGACATTATGCCGAACCGATTCTTCCCACGCCTGATTGTCGCCCTTGTCTTGGTCGCAAGCGCCTCGCCGGCCAGCGCCGCGGTCACCCTGCGCGGCCTGCTGCTGGACGACAGTGGCCCGCGTCCGAGCTGGTTCGAGCGTTACCAGGATTCGCGCGAGGGCCCCGAGACGGTCGACAAGACCTCGCGAACCTTCCAGGTTGGCGACGGCGTGGCACTCGACCTCACCGGCATCGCCGGTGACGTCCGGGTCACCGGCGGCGGCGGCCACGAGATTCGAGTCGAGGCCACCAGGCGGGTGCGCCATCGCAGCGCCGACGAGGCCAAGCGGCTGCTGAACGAGCTGCGGGTGGAGATGACCAGCTTCAACGGCCGCGTGGAAGTGCGCTCGGTCTATCCGCGCCGCGGCCACGGTGACCGCGGCTTTTCGGGCCGCATCGACTACGTGGTGGCCGTCCCCACGGGCGCTTCGGTCGCCGTCAAGTCCATCTCCGGTGACGTCATCGTCTCGGGCGTGCGCGGAGAAGTGCGGGCCGAGTCGATCAGCGGCGATGTCAGCATCGACTCCGCCCCCAACCTGGTACTCGCCAAGACGGTGTCGGGCGACGTGACCACCCGCGACGCCGGTGGCGCGACGACCATGGTGCTCAGCACGGTCAGCGGCTCGGTAATCGCCTCCGGGCTCCAGGTGCGGACGCTGCAGGCCGGTTCGGTCAGCGGCAATGTCCGGCTGTCGGGCACACAGGTCGAGCGGGTCGAGGCCAAGTCGGTATCGGGCAACATCGACTTCGATGCCCCGCTCCTCAAGGCCGGCCGTTACGCCTTCACCTCCCACTCCGGCAACGTCCGCATCATCCTCTCCGGCAACACCGGCTTCGAGCTGGACGCCGACACGTTCAGCGGCAGCGTGCGGTCGGACGTGCCGGTGACCCTCAGGACCATGGGCCGCAACGACCCCGTCCAGCGGCGGGGTTCGAGTAACCGGGCCATCCGGGGCGCCTACGGTGACGCCAGCGCCCTGGTTTCGGTCCGCAGCCACAGCGGCTCGGTCGTGATTACCAAGAAGTAGAACGTAGAGTCCCCCTTTCGGGGGACCCTTACCACTCCGCAAGGCCCCGTCCGGCTGAAGCCGGACACCACGGCCAGAAGCCGTCATGGCACTGTTCTGGCATAATGAAGCCTGAAGGTGATCCCCCGGATCGCCGCCAGGAGGAAAACGCATGAAGGTCAGGATTCTTGTCGCAACGCTTGCGGCCGTGTTGACGGCGGGCGTCGTGTCCGCGCAAACCACCCCGCAAGGCCAGGTGCCCGCGGGCGAGGCGACCCTCGGGTCGGTGAGCCTGCCCCGCAGCGTGATGGCCGACGGCAAGCCGCTGAAGGCCGGGACCTACCAGGTTCGCCTGACCGCACAGGCCGCGACGCCGGCCGTGCCTGGACAGACCATGGAGCGCTGGGTCGAATTCGTCCAGGGGGGCAAGGTGGCCGGCCGCGAGGTCGTCAGCATCATCCCCGCCGCCGAAACCAAGGACCTGCAGCCCGGCCCCGACGCGCCCGCTTCGACGCGGACGGGCACGCGGGTGGAAATGCTCAAGGGGAACGAGTACCTGCGCGTCTGGATCAACCGCGCCGGTGTCGGCTACCTCATTCACCTGCCGCCCGCGGCCATGTAGAAGTCAGAAGTTCCAGGTTAGGAGTGAGAAGGCCGGGCTGTAACCAGCTCCGGCCTTTTTTCTTTGTAACTTCGCACTTCCCACTTCTCACTTCTTCTAGCCGCCGATCGACATGACGTCGAACTGCTCGTGATGCAGGTGCACGTCGGGCTTGACGATGACGTCGCGGCGCAGCAGTTCCTTGAGATCGCGCAGCACGCCCTTCTCTTCCTGCTGCAGCGCGCGGGCGATGTCGGGATTGACCCGCAACAGCACGCCCGGGCCGTCCAGGTCCGAGCCTACCTTCTTCACTTCCGACAGGATCTCGTAGCAGACGGTGGCGCTCGACTTGATGGTGCCGGCGCCCGAGCAGTACGGGCACGGCTCGGTCAGCACGCGCTCGAGGCTCTGTTTCACGCGCTTGCGCGTGACGATCACCAGCCCGAAATCCGAGACCTGCAGGGCCTTTGACGGCGCGCGGTCCTTGCGCAATTCCTGCTCCACCGCCCCGAACACCTTCAGGCGATTCTTCTTCTCCTCCATGTCGATGAAGTCGCAGACGATGATCCCGCCCAGGTCGCGCAGCCGGATCTGGCGCACGATCTCTTTGGCCGCTTCGAGGTTGGTCTTGATGATGGTGTCTTCGAGCCGGCCGGCGGTCTTCTTGCCGACATAGCGGCCGGTGTTGACGTCGATCGCGACCAGCGCCTCGGTCTGGTTAATCACGATCGAGCCGCCCGACTTGAGCCACACCTTGCTGCGCAGGGCCTTGTCGAGTTCGGCCTGGACCCCGTATTCGTCGAAGATCGGAAAGTCCTTGTCATAGAGTTTCACGCGCGGCGCCAGGTCCGGCATGATGCGGCCGATGAACTCGAGCGCCCGCTGGTGCTCGCCGGCATGATCGATGCGAATCGCCGAGTAGTCGTCGGTCAACAGGTCGCGCAGCAGCTTGGCGACGAGGCTGGGTTCCTGGTAGACGGTCACCGGCGAGCGCTTCTGCTCGCCGCGCTGCCGCATGTCGACCCAGATCTTGTAGAAATAGTTGAGGTCGGCGAGGATGTCGTCCTTGGACCGGTTCGACGCCGCGGTGCGGATGATCACGCCGCCGCTGAAGTGGTGCTGCTCGCGGAACTCCTTGACGATGCCGCGCAGGCGCGTGCGCTCGTCGCGGCTGTCGATCTTGCGGGAGATGCCGATGTGGTCGACGGTCGGCATGAACACGAGGAAGCGCCCCGGCAACGTGACGTGGCAGGTCAGGCGCGCGCCCTTGGTGCCGAGCGGCTCCTTGGCGACCTGGACGATCACGTCCTGGCCCTCTTTCAGCAGCTCTTCGATCTTGGGCTCCGGCGCCCGCTCCTTGCCCTCTTCGCGGTCACCACGTCCTCCACGGCCACGGCCCCGCCGCTCGGGCGCGGCCGTCCCCTCGGCACCGGCGGGGCCAGCAGCCTCGGCACCCTCAGCAGGCTCAGCGCCCTTGGCACCATTGGCCCCCCGGGCACCCTTGGCCCCCTCGTCGTCGTCATCGTCCTTGTCGTACTCGTCGAGGTTGGCGATGACGTCCGAGACATACAGGAAGCCGTCGCGCTCCAGGCCGATGTCGACAAACGACGACTGCATGCCGGGCAGGACCTTCGACACCCGGCCCTTGTAGACGTTGCCGACGACGCCGCGATTCTGCTCGCGCTCGACGAACAGCTCAGCGAGCTGATCGTCCTCGAGAATGGCGACACGGGTTTCGTGGCCATTCGAGGCGATGATCATTTCTTTGTTCATTGACTAGTGACCTGAAGAAAACGGGAGACGGGAACCGGGAACCGGGAGACGACGTGAACGACTCCCGGCTCCCGGCTCCCGACTCCCGCCATGTTCGGCATCAGTTCGTAAACCGCCGCATCCGCACGTTGAGGATGAGGCCGAACCCGGCGAGCGTCGCGATCAGGGAGGAGCCGCCGTAACTCATGAGCGGCAACGTGAGCCCCTTGACCGGCGCCAGACCCGCCGACATGGTGATGTTGTAGACAACCTGGAACGTGAACGACGAGAGCACGCCCAGGACGAGATAAGCGCCGAGTCGGTCCTTGGCCAGCCGGGCCGCATCGAGCGCGCGCATGATGACGAACAGGTACAACCCGAGTGCGACGAGCACGCCGACCAGCCCACGCTCCTCGGCGAGGACCGAGAAGATGAAGTCGTTGTGCG
This sequence comes from Acidobacteriota bacterium, assembly GCA_041178345.1. Lineage (GTDB taxonomy): Bacteria > Acidobacteriota > Vicinamibacteria > Vicinamibacterales > UBA2999 > 12-FULL-67-14b. Next base: position 7,416 of record JBEGVQ010000066.1, read on the forward strand.
CGACGGGCAGGAAGCGCAGCTGACCCTGCGTGCCTCCCATGTAGCCTTTGCCCCACATGCCGCCGGAGCCGACGGTGATGCGGGCCTGGATCTGCTGGTAGCCGGCGCCACGGGGATCCTGGGCCGGGTCGAGGAAGGTGGAAATGCGTTCCCGCTGGTAGTCCTGCAGGCCGAACTTGTAGGCGATTGGCGCCGCCAGCACGGCCAGCAGCACCATGGTGTAGATGTACTTCATCGGCATGCCGGCCACGAAGGCGACGACCAGCAGGATCGGCAACAACGTGACGGCGGTGCCCAGGTCGGGTTGGCGGGCAATGGCCAGGAATGGGATGGCGGTGAGGGCGACCGCCATGGCCAGGTCGGTATTGGTCAACGCCGACCGCCGCTCTTCGCCGAGCATCTTCGCCAGCATCAACGCCAGCGTGGCCTTCGCGAATTCCGACGGCTGGAGGTTGAACACGCCCAGGTCAATCCACCGGCGCGACCCGCCTCGCACCGCGCCGAAGAACAGCACGCCGACCAGCGCCACCAGCATCGCGAGGTAGAAGAAGTGCGACTTGTCGGCCAGCGAGCGATAGTCGAACGACAGGCACAGCACCATCGCCACGGCGCCCAGCCCGAGGGCGTAGACCTGCGTCCAGTAGACCGGACCGGCGCCGCCGGTCGTGCTGTAGATCATGGCCAGGCCCATCGCGCAGATGGCCAGCACGGCGCCGATCAGCACCCAGTCGATGTGATGGTAGAGCCGGCGCTCGAACACTAGCGCCCCCCCCCGGCCGGGCCGGTCATCACGGTGGTGCGGACCGGTGCCGCCGGCACGGGCGCAGGTACCGGCGCCGCCGCCGGGGGCGGCACGAGCACCGGCAACGGCTCGCCGTCGCGCTGCGCGTAATACGTCTCGATGATGTGCTTGGCGATCGGCGACGCCAACGACCCGTGCTCGCCGTGCTCGGTGAAGATGACGCCCGCCAGCTCGGGATTATCCTTCGGCGTCATGAACACGAACCAGCCGTGGTCGCGCAGGTCGCGGTCGGTGCCGCGGGCGCGCTTCTTGCCCTGGAGGGAAATCACCTGCGCCGTGCCGGTCTTGCCGGCGACGTCACGGCCAGGGACCGCGGCGCGCCGCGCCGTGCCGGCGCCGTTGACCGCCAGCCACAAGCCATCGCGCACGGCGGCGGTGGTCTCGGGTTTCAAGAGGAACGGCGCGTACGGGCTTGGCGGCGCGGCCACCGGTTGCCAGCCATTGCCGTCATCGAACGCCTTGACCAGGCGCGGCACCACGCGCGTGCCGCCGTTGGCCACGGTGGCCATCATCACCGCCAGCCCCATGGGCGTCACATCCACCATGCCCTGGCCGATCGAGACCGAAATGGTGTCACCGGCGTACCACCGCTCGCCGAAGCGCTTGCGCTTCCACTCCTGCGACGGGACGATGCTATCCACCTCGTTGGGCAGGTCAATGCCGCTCTTGCCGTGCAACCCCAGCTTCTCGCCCCACTTGTGGATGCGGTCGATGCCAAGCAGGTCGCCGACGGTGTAGAAGTACGTGTTGCACGACTTCTCGATCGCATGGCGCATATCCATGAATCCGTGCTTGCCGAGACACTGGAAGAAGCGCCCGTAGAACGTGCCACCGCCCGGGCAAAAGATCTGCCGCTCCGGCGAAATCACGCCCTCCTCGATCGCGGCGGTCGCGATCAGGATCTTGAACAGCGACCCCGGTGAATAGCGGCCCTGGATCGCGCGATTCTGCAGCGGCCGCAACTTGTCGGTATTGAGCTGGTTCCACGTCGCGCGGTCGATGCCGGTCGCAAAATCGTTGGGGTCGAAAGCCGGCAGGCTGGTCAGGGTCAGCACGTCGCCGGACTTGGGCTCGAGCACAATCGCCGCGCCCCAGTAGCCGGCGACGCGGAAGGCGTCTTCCGCGGCCCTCTGCATGGCCGAGTTGAGCGACAGCTGCACGCGGCGGCCCTGCACCGGCGGCACTTCCTCGAGCGTGCGAATCTCGCGGCCCAGGCTGTTGACGACGACCCGGCGCGCGCCGTCCGCGCCCATCAGCAGCTTGTTGTAGACCCGCTCGATGCCGAACTGGCCGACGATCGAGCCGGAGGCCACCTGATCGGCGCTCATCTGGTCTTCGCTGGCCTCGCCGACGTAGCCGATCAAGTGCGCGGCCATCGACTGGTCGGGATACTCGCGGGTCGGCACTTCCTGGACGATCACGTCGGGCAGCTCGAAGTCGAGCCGGCGCGCGGTCACCGCCGCGACCTGGGTCAGCGTCGCATCCTGGATGATCACGATCGGCCGGTAGCTCGGCTGGCGGCGTTGGCGCGCGACCATCTCGCCGACCATTGTTTCATCGACACCGGTCACCGACGCCAACAGGCGAATGGTGCGAGCCATGTCCTTGGTGTGCTCGCGCAGGATCGAAATGTTGAACGAGTTGCGGTTCTCGACCAGCAGCTGGTCGGTGCGATCGAAGATGATGCCCCGCGGCGCCCGCAACGTCAGCGTGCGCTGGTGGTTGTTCTCGGCCATCTCCTGGAACTTGGCGTGCTGCACGACCTGGAAGAACCAGAAGCCCAACGCCAGCAGCAGGAAAGCGGCCGCCACCGACACCCGTAGCACGGTGAGGCGGGTCGTCAGGCGGCGGCGGTCTTCGGCGATGGCCATAGCAAGGTCACAGGTTCACAGGTTCACAGGTTCAGAGGTCCAGAGGTCCAGAGGGTCCCTCCTGCCACCGACTGTCGTAATTATCGCTTCAAAGACCGCCCTCCGCGACGGCGGTCAACGAAGCCGGGCAGCCACTCGGCCAGCTGGAACGCCACCACCCCAACAAAACCATTGCCAAGCGCCTGCCCGACCACCGATGGCAGGGGGTCCGGAAACTGCCGCAGATCCAGCAACACATAGAGCCCCATGAAGATGGCGGAGTGCAGCACCGTCGCCAGGACCAGCAGCACCAGCCGGGGCAGCGGCCCGTTCAGAATGAACTGGGTGGCCAGCACCCCCGCCAGGAAGCCGACGATGGTCTTGGCGAGGCCGCCGATACCCAGGATCGGGTTCGACAACGCATCCTGGATCAACCCGGCCGCGGTCCCGCCGACCAGGCCTGCGGCCGGGCCCGACTTGAGCGCGATATAGACGATCACGATCAGCACCAGGTCGATGGCCGCGGTCCCCCGAATCACCAGCCCGGCCAACGTCGTCTGCAGCGCCAGCGCGGCCACGATGGCCGCCGCGGCGGCGACCGCTCTCATGGCGTCCCCTCGGGCACGTCGCCCGAGAACGCCTGGGGCGTGCGGACGACCAGGACTTCCTCGAGGCGCGCGAAGTCCACCGCCGGCCGCACCGTGATCTGGTGATAGCCGCCGCTGCCCCGCTCGACCTGTTCGATGGTGCCAATCACGAAGCCCTTTGGGTAGATACCGTCGATGCCCGACGTCACCAGCAGGTCGCCCGGCTTCACGTCGGCCGTGCCCGGCACGTACTGCATCCGCAGCGACCCGTCGCCAAACCCCTCGACCACGCCCTGGACGCGCGTCCGTTCGATCAAGGCCCCGGCCGCGGCGTTGCGATCGATCAGCAGCTGCACCTTCGACGCCCGCCGCGCCGGCAGGATCACGCGGCCAACCACGCCGGCCGGCGAGATCACGGCCATGTCGCTGCGCAGCCCCTCATTGGTGCCCTTGTCGATGGTGACGGTGCGGAATTCGGGGGAGGCCGCGGCGGCAATCACTTCGGCAGCGGTGGTGTCGAGGTGGGCGCGCTCGCGCAGTTCAAGCAACTGGCGCAGGCTGTCGGTGCGCTGGGCCTCAGCCCGCTCCTGCTGCACCCGCACCTGCAACGCCTGCAGTTCGTCCTTCAGGGCGTCGTTCTCGGCGTGCACCTGGCGCAATGCGACGTAGCCCGACCAGAAGTTGCGCAGGCCGTCGAACAGCGCCATCGTGCCGCGCTGCACCTCGGCAAACGATCCGAACGTGACCACTTGCAGCACCGGCAGCCCCGACGCGGTATTCACCTGGGCGGAAATCAGGACGACGTGCAGCAGGATGGCCGCGCCAAGCAGCACGCCGGGACGTTGTCGGATATCGGCCAGGGCCATACGGTTCTATCGCTGGCCGGGAGCCGGGAGTCGGGAGTCGGGAGTCGTGGCCGACGGCATTTCGACTCCCAGTTCCCGGTTCCCGACTCCCGACACGGCCCTAATCGATCGCAATCTTGCGGAGGAGGTCGAACTCGCCCAGCATCTTGCCGGCGCCGAGCACCACCGACGAGAGGGGATCCTCGGCGCTCGACACCGGCAGGCCGGTCTCCTCGCGCAGTCGCTTGTCGAGGTTCCGCAGCATCGAGCCACCGCCGGTGATGACGATGCCGCGGTCGACGATGTCGGCCGACAGCTCGGGGGGCGTGCGCTCGAGGGCAATCCGCACGGCATCGACGATCACGTTGACGGTTTCCGCCAGCGCCTCGCGAATCTCCTCGTCGGTGATGGTGATGGTCTTGGGCACGCCCTCGATCAGGTGGCGGCCCTTGATCTCCATCGTCATCCGCTGTTCGAGCGGGTACGCCGAGCCCAGCTCCATCTTGATCTGCTCCGAGGTGCGCTCGCCGATCAGCAGGTTATAGGTCTTCTTGATGTACTGGATGATCGCTTCATCCATCTCGTTGCCGGCCACGCGCACGGCCTTGCTGTAGACGATGCCCGCCAGTGAGATCACCGCAATGTCGGTGGTGCCGCCGCCGATGTCGACGATCATGCTGCCGGCCGGCTCGGTGATCGGCAGGCCGGCGCCGATCGCCGCCGCCATTGCCTCCTCGATCAGGTGCACTTCGCTGGCCTTGGCGCGGTAGGCCGAGTCCTTGACCGCGCGTTTTTCAACCTGCGTGATCTCCGACGGCACGCCGATGATGATACGGGGCCGCACCCACACGTTGCCGTTGTGCGCCTTCTTGATGAAGTACGTCAGCATCTTCTCGGTGACGTCGAAGTCGGCGATCACGCCATCCTTCATCGGTTTGATGGCGACGATGTTGCCGGGCGTCCGCCCGAGCATTTCCTTGGCGCCGGTGCCGACCGCCTCGACGCGCCCGGTGACCTTGTTGACCGCCACCATGGAGGGCTCGTTGACGACGATGCCGCGCCCCTTGGCGTACACGCAGGTATTGGCCGTCCCGAGATCGATGGCCAAGTCAGTGGAAAGAAACGACAGAAACGAACCAAGACCCATGTTTTTAATAAAATGCTGTGTGCAGAACCGTGCATTCTCGCCCGCCTGTCGGCCTAGGCGATGCGAACCCCGTTTTTACCCGAATTTTTCACCTGGTACATCGCCATATCGGCCGCACGCACCAATTCTTCAGCCGAAGCCGCGACGTCGGGCAGCGTTGCCACTCCCACCGACGCGGTCAGTCGCATGCTCAGGCCATATCCCGCGAGGAATGGATGAGCTGCGATCCGTTCCCGGACACGGTCGCCAACGGCCGCCGCGCCTTCCGAACCGGTATCGGGCAGAATCAGCGCAAACTCGTCGCCACCGAAACGCGCCACCATGTCGGTTTCACGGGCGCACCGTCGAATGACGGCCGCCGCTTCTACCAGCGCCGTGCTGCCCGCCTGGTGACCGTGGGCGTCGTTGACCCCCTTGAACCCGTCCAGGTCGAGAAACAGCAGCGACAACGGACGTCCCGAACGCGAGGCACGCTTAGCCTCGCGCCGCAGCACCTGGTTGAGGTACCGCAGATTGTAGAGCTGGGTCAGGTCGTCGGTGACCGACAGGGCCTCGGACCGCCGCAGCCGCAGGGCGTTGTCCAACGCCTGCGCAGGTCCCTCCAGCATCACGCCCAGCAACTGACTCACGGCCGGAGTCAGGTGCGGCGCCTGCGTGGCGCCCAGCCGCTCGGCCACGACCAGCACACCCACCGTCTGGGCCCGGCAGCACAACGGCCAGGCCAGCACCGCGCCGGCAGCCCCCGGCACCCGCGCGTCTTTTCGCAGGTCGGCCGACGTGAACTCGCGCCCGTACGCCAGCACCCAGCGCGCCACGCCGGTCGCCGCGGGCGTGAGCGCCGGCCCCATACCCTTTGACGACAGGCCCACCACCTGTCCGTCGAGGTCGGCGGCAAACACCCCGCACGCCGACGCCTTGAACCACTCGTCCGCATGGGCCACGACGAGCCGGCCGATGCTTTCGGGGTCAAGCGAGTCGTGTGCGGCGCGACCCAGGGCCAGGACGGACTCAGTCCGTTCGAGACGGCTCTTGAGGGCGCGCTGGCCGCGCCGCAGGCGAGCGGCCAGATCCGGACGGCGAGAACCGCCGTAAGTCATTCAATTGCCTGAATATATCACGGGGGTGCAATCCCGGGAGTGCAAACACGAGGGTTCAACGACGGTTCGACGGAGAACCCCCGTGCTTGAGCCCCATGATGCAACCGTCGTGCTTGAACGGTCGTGATTGAACCTCCCCCCGTGTTACGATTCTTTTTTCCCAGAGGATTCTGACCGATGACGATGCTCGACCGGATGCGGCGACACAAGGGCTGGCTCAAATGGAGCCTGGCGGCGGTGGTCTTGACCTTCGTGCTGTTCTACATCCCTGATTTCCTGACCACCCCCACCGGCGCCGCCCCCAACGAGGCGCTCGCCACGGTGGAGGACGAGACGATCACGGTAGGCGCTTTCACGCGGCGCTACAACGCGCAGGTGCAGGCCTATCGCAACGCCTACGGCGGACAGATGAACGACCAGCTGCTCAAGCAGCTCGGCATCGATCGCCAGATCCTGCAGCAGCTGATCGATGAAGAGGCCATGGTGGCCGAGTCGCGCAAGCAAGGCATCACCGTCAGCGATGTCGAGATTCGCGAGCGCATTCTGGCCCTCCCCGGCTTCCAGGAAAACGGCAAGTTCGTGGGCGAGCAGCGCTACCGGCAGATCCTGCAGATCCAGAACCCACCGCTCAGCACCACGGAATTCGAGACCAGTCTGCGCCGCGCCCTGCAGATCGAGAAACTGCGGACCGCGCTCACCGGCTGGATGTCGGTCGACGACGCCGACGTGGTCGCCGAGTTCAAGAAGCGCAACGAGAAGGTGAAGCTCGAGGTGGTGCCGGTCACCGCCGAGGCGTTCAAGAGCCAGGTCACCGTGACCGACGCCGAACTGGTGCCGTATTTCGAGAAGGCCAAGGACAAGTACCGCATCGGCGAGAAACGCGCGATCAAGTACGCCCAGGTCAACGTCGAGCAGGTCCGCAACGCGATCGTCGTGCCCGATGCCGATATCGCCGCGTTCTACCAGCAGAACCTGACGCAGTACCAGACGCCGGCGCAGGTGCGCGCCAGCCACATCCTGTTCAAGCTCGAGGGCAAGGACGAGAAGGCGGTGCAGGCGCGGGCGGAAGAGGTGCTGAAGAAGGCCAAGGCGCCAAACGCCGACTTCGCGGCGCTGGCCAAGCAGTACTCCGAAGACGACACCAACAACATGAACGGCGGCGACCTCGACTACTTCGGCCGCGGCCGCATGGTGGCCGAGTTCGAACAGGCGGCGTTCGGCATGAAGGCGGGCGAGACGAGCGACCTGGTGAAGACGGCGTTCGGCTTCCACATCATCAAGGTCGTCGACAACCAGCCCGAATCGACGCGCGCGCTCGCCGAAGTCCGCACCGAACTCGAAGACCAGCTGAAGTGGCAAAAAGCGCAGGCCGAAGCCGAGAGCATTGCCAAGTCGCTCGAAGCCACCACCAAGACGCCTGCCGACCTCGATCGGGTCGCCACGGAACGCGGGCTGTCCGTGGTCGAAACCGGGCTGATCGCGTCGGACGAGCCGGTCCAGGGCATCGGCGCGCAACCGGAGCTCTCGTCGCGCGTCTTCGCGATGAAAGAAGGCGAAGTCACGCCGGCCCTGCGGGTCGCCACCGGCTGGGTGTTTGCGACCGTGACCGGCCGCCAGGATTCCTACGTGCCCCAGCTGGCCGAGGTCAAGGCGCGCGTGGCCGACGACGTGCGCCAGGACAAGGCTGCGGAAATGGCCAGGCAGCGGGCGGCGGCCATTGCCAACGACCTCAAGACCGCCAAGGACTTCACCGCTGCCGCGAAGCGCGCCGGACTTGACGTGAAGACCACCGAACTGGTGGCCCGCGGCAGCGCCATTCCGGACCTCGGCATCAGTGAAGCCGTGGATGCCGCCGCCTTCGCGCTGCCCCAGGGCGGTGTGAGCGATGCGATCTCCACCCCCACCGGCACGGCGGTCATCCGCGTGGTCGAGAAGGTCGGCGTGACTGACGCCGAAGTGGCGTCGGGCAAGGACACGCTGCGCGATGAACTGGTGAACGCGCGCCGCGACAAGTTTTTCGGCGCTTATATGCAGAAGGCCAAGAGTGGCCTGAAGATCAACATCCTCCAGGACACGCTCGCGCGCATCACCGGCGGCGTCTAGCCTACCTCACGAACACATAGGGCATGTGCGCCAGCACTTGCCCGGACCTGAAGAGCCTTGACGGTGCGAGCAGCGCCGACAAGGCTTTTCTTTCGCGGGGCCCCAGCAACTGAACCAACGCGTCGGCCGTGTGGCGCTCCTGCAGGCGGCCAAGCGGCGACTGCAGTTGGTCGGACAGCACCTCGTACAAGCTGCGCCTGGGCGGGAACACCACCAGTTCCACCTCTTCGTCGATCGGGATCTTCGCGCGCTGCTTGGCGATGTCAATCGCGGTGTAGAGGCCGCCCAACTCGTCGACCAGGCCCAGTTGACGGGCCTGCGCGCCGGTCCAGACGCGCCCCTGCGCGACCTCGTCCACCTTCTCGGGCGCCATGTGGCGCGCGGCCGCCGTGCGCTCCACGAACTGATCGTAGACCGACTGCATCGACTCCGCGATCTTCTGCCGCTCGTCCGGCGTAAAGCGGCGATCCGGCGAGTACATCTCGGCGTGCTGGCCACGGCTGACCGACTCGATGTTGGCGCCGAGCTTCTCGAAGCTGCCGGCGGTGACGAACTTGCCGGTGTACACCCCGATCGACCCGGTGAGGGTGCCCGGCTGCGCGACGATGGCGTCGCCGGCCAGGGCGATGTAGTAACCGCCCGAGGCCGCCAGATCCGACATCGAGACGATCAAGGGCCGCGCGTTCTCGCGCGAAATCGACAACTCACGCCAGATCACATCCGAGGCGGTGGATGACCCCCCGGGGCTGTCGACCCGCAGCACGATGGCGCGAATGGAGCGGTCGGCGCGCGCCTTGCGGATGTGCTCCACCAGCGAATCGGCGCCCACCACCGCCCCGTTGATCGGGTCGAAGCCGCTGCGGCCGGAATTGATCACGCCAACCGCGTTGATCACGGCCACCCTGGAGCGGCCGCTGGCGCGCGACGAGACCTGGACGTAATCTTCGGCATCGATGAACTCGGCGCCGCGCAGGTCGGCATCGATGTCGTCGAGCTCGTCCTCGTAGGCGACCTCGTCGATCAACCCCAGTCGCAACGCGTCGACCGGCAGGAACGGGCCCTGGTCGATCAGCTCGCGCACTTCTTCTTCAGACTTCTTTCGGGCATCGGCAATACCGCGGACCAGTTGCTCGTACTGGCTGCGATTGAGCGAATCGGCCATCTCGCGATGGGCCGGCGTGAACGACTTCTCCAGGTAGGTATTGACGGCGCTCTTGTAGTCGCCGACGTTCAGGAAGTCGGGGTAAGTGCCAATCCAGTCGAACGTGCCGCGCAGGAACAGCTCGTAGCTGGCAATGCCGGTCAGGTCGAGCGTGGTCGATGGCAACAGGAACACGCGATCGGCGGCCGACGCCAGGTAGTATTCGCGATCTCCGGCGTACTCGAGCCAGGCGTGGACGTACTTGCCGCTGGCGCGAAAGTCGTTGAGCGCGTCGCGCATTTCCTGGATCTTGGCCCAGTAGGGCGAGCTGAGCGAGCCGGGCCGCAACAGGATGCCGGTGATGCGCGAGTCTGACTTCGCCTTGCGGATGAGCTCGACATACGCGCGCACCGTCAGCTCGTCGCCGCCGAACATGACCTCGGGCAGCACTTCTGGCACATCCCCGCTGGGGCTCAAGACCAGCGTGGCACGCGCTGGAACCGCCGGTTCTGACCCCACCAGGACGAACAACATGACCATGGCCGCGACCGACACCATCGTCGCCACGACCAAGAACAGCAACACGAATCTGACAGCGCGATTCACGGGATCAGTATAAACGCGACATGGCGGCTGTGGGCGGCTGGCGCCCCCCCCCCGAACCCCGGGCATGGCCGCGAGCGCACGGACTCTCTCATCTGCCTTCCCGACGCAACACACTTGCGCCGTGTCGGTTACCGTCCTTGTGTTGACACCGATACCTACTGATAATCGGGCGGGTTCGGATCCAGATCCGCGTGGACTATCAACAGCTGCTCGTCGAACACCTCGACCTCATTGATCAAATCGTGCGAACGATGGGTCGGCGGCGACACCTGTCTGCCGAGCAGGAGGAGTTCACCGGATTTGTCCGCCTGCGCCTGATCGAGAACGACTACGCCGTCCTGCGGAAGTTCCAGCATCGCAGTTCCTGGCGGACCTATTTGGCGGCGGTGATCGAGCGGCTGTCGCTCGACTTCTGTGTTGAACGGTGGGGCCGGTGGCGGCCGTCGGCGGTGGCCGACCGGCTGGGGCCGGTGGCCGTGCTGCTCGAGCGGCTGGTGACCCGCGACGGGTACACGCTGGACGAAGCGCTGGAAATCGTGCAAACCAGCCAGTCCTCAGGTCTGTCGGTGCGCGAGTTGCGAGACCTGTGGGGCCAGGTGCCGGCTCGGCTCAAGACATCTGAAGTGGGAGAACAAGCCGCCGCGACGGTACCGTCGCCGGAGACCTCGGGGTCCCGGGTCGACGATGCCGAGCACCGCATGAGCGTCGAACGGCTTGCCCGAACCCTGCAGTCAGCGATCGCGGCCCTTCCGGATCAGGACCGGGTGCTGCTTACGTTGCGGTATCGGCATGACCTTTCGATCGCCCAGATCGCGCGCACGAGTGGCCTCTCCGTGCCGACGCTGCACCGCCGGCTAGACCGGACGATCAAGGAACTGAAGCGGGCGTTGACAAACTCGGGCGTCGCTCCCGGCGAGGCGATCGGGCTCATTGGCCATCCGACCATCGCCCTGCCGCCGCTGTTGCGCGCCGAGGCTGAGGGGTTTGGGGGACCGGTCCGTCTGCCGAATCAAGATGGTTGATTCCTGCACGCTTTGTCCGGAATCGCAGGTGCGGGCGGCTCGTGAACTCCGCGGCCCATCCGGACGCGGGATCTCCTTGGAAGGCCGGGCGTCCCGCGCCCGGCCTTCATCCTTTCCCACGCACCCCAGCAGCTCCCAAAGGCGTGGCATACTTTTGCCATGCGTAAGCTGTCCCTGCTCTCTCTAGCGACCGGCGCGCTGATCGCCGCCATGACCTTGCCCGGCGCCGCCCAGTCGCGGGCGGCGATCTCGGCGGCTGACTACGAACGCGCCGAGCGCTACCTTGGCTACAACACCAACCCGCTCGTCTCGAACGGGCCCGTGCAGGCCAACTGGCTGCCCAACGACCGGTTCTGGTACCGCAACGTCACGGCGGCCGGCAGCGAGTTCGTGCTTGTCGACGCGGCGCGGGCGACCAAGGCCCCCGCGTTCAACCACGCCGCCGTCGCGGCGGCGCTCACAACGGCCATGGGCAAGCCGGTGCCGGCCACGCGCCTGCCGTTCACGCAGTTGATCGTGGCCGCCGACGGTTTCTCTTTCTCATTCGACAACGACACCAAACGCTGGACCTGCGACGTGCAGGGCGCGGCCTGCACCAGTGCTGACCGCCCGGCGCGGATTCTCAACAGCATGCTGTCCCCGGACGGCAAGCTGGCCGCGTTCATTCGCGACCACAACCTGTGGGTCCGTGACGTCGCCACCGGCGCCGACCGGCAGCTGACGACCGACGGCGTCAAGGACTACGGCTACGCCACCGACAACGCCGGCTGGATCCGCAGCGACAACCCCGTGATGGTGTGGTCACCCGACTCGAAGAAAATCGCGACCTTCCAGCAGGACCAGCGCAAGACCGGCGAGATGTACCTCGTGAACACCGTGGTCGGCCACCCGACGCTCTCGGCCTGGAAGTACCCGCTGCCGGGGGATGAGCACGTCACGATGATCGAGCGCGTGGTGATCGAAGTGGACGGACCGAAAGTGGTCCGGCTGAAGATGGGCCCCGACCAGCACCGCTCGACGCTCTGTGACGACGTGAAGTGCGGCGGCGAGTGGGTGGACGTGCAGTGGCACCCTGACAGCAGCCAGGTGTCGTTCGTCTCGACCTCGCGCAACCACCAGCAGGCCAACCTGCGCGTGGCCGACGCCGCCACCGGCGCGATCCGCGACGTGCTCGAGGAAAAGGGCGAAACGTTCCTCGAATCGGGCAACGGCAAGGTGAACTGGAAGTACCTGCCGGGCTCGAACGAGGCGATCTGGTTTTCGCAGCGCGAGAACTGGGGCCACCTCTACATGCACGACCTTCAGACCGGCAAGCAGAAGCACCCGATCACCAGCGGCGATGGCAATGTCACGCAGCTGACGCGCGTGGACGAAGCCAACCGCATGTTGTATTTCCAAGGCGTTGGGAAGGAACGCGGGCGCGATCCCTACTTCCGGCACTTCTACCGCATCGGCATGGACGGCACCAACCTCCAGTTGCTGACGCCGGACGACGCTGACCACACCATCTCGATGTCGCCGTCGGGCAAGTACTTCGTCGACAACTTCTCGCGGCCTGATGTCCCGTCGACGGCGGTGTTGCGCGACGCCTCGGGCAAGGTCGTGCTGCCGCTCGAGCAGGCCGACATCTCGCGCCTGCTCGCCACCGGGTGGAAGCCGCCCATGCCGATCACGGTGAAGGACCGCGGCGGCGTCAACGAGCTCTACGGCCTGCTTTATCGGCCCACCAATTTCGATCCGGCGAAGAAGTACCCGATCATCAACAACATCTATCCCGGCCCGCAGACCGGCAGCGTCGGCAGCCGCAGCTTCTCGGCCGCGCGCGGCGACACCCAGGCCCTTGCCGAACTCGGCTTCATCGTCGTCCAGATCGACGGCATGGGTACGCCGTGGCGGTCCAAGCGCTTCCACGCCGCCTACTACGGCAACATGGGCGACAACACGCTGCCCGACCAGGTGGCCGGCATGAAGGAGCTGGCATCGCGCTATCCGTGGATCGACCTCGAGCGCGCCGGGATCTACGGTCACTCGGGCGGCGGCTACGCAACCGCCGCGGCGATGTTCAGCTACCCCGACTTCTTCAAGGTCGGCGTCTCACAGGCCGGCAACCACGACAACCGCGTTTACGAGGACGATTGGGCCGAAAAGTGGCAGGGGCTGCTCGAGAAGAACGGCGACGGCACGACCAATTACGACAACCAAGCCAACCAGCTAATCGCGCACAACCTCAAGGGCAAGCTGCTGCTGGCGCACGGTTCGATGGACGCGAACGTGCCGTTCTACAGCACGCTGCTGGTCGCCGACGCGCTGATCAAGGCCAACAAGGACTTCGACCTGATCATCTTCCCGAACCGCGGCCACGGGTTCGGCAACGAACCGTACATGGTCCGGCGGCGCTGGGATTACTTCGTGAAGCACTTGATGGGAGTGGAACCGCCGGCGGGCTTTCAATTAAAAGGACCGGCGGCCACGCCACCGGTCCCTTCGGGTGATTAGTGAGCGCTACGCCTTCTGCGGGAAGATCTGCTTGAAGGCGGTCATGAACTTCTCCATGTCCTCGGCCGTGCCCACCGAGACGCGCAGGTGGTTCAGCATGGGCGGGAACGGCCGGCCGACGAGAATGCCCTTCTTGCGGAATTCCTCGATCACCCCCTGCACCGTGCGGTCGCCCAGGCTGACCATGAAGAAGTTGGCCTGCGACGGGATCACCGGGTAGCCCCACGATTCCAGCACCTTCGTGGTCTTGTTGCGCATGTCGAGGATCTTGGCCTTGACGTCGGCTTCGGCGGCCTTGTCCTTCAGCGAGGCGACCGCGCCCCACTTCGCCAGCACGTTGACGCTGTTCGACGCGTAGATGCGCATGTCGCGAATCATTTCCGCCGGGGCGACGGAGTAGCCGATGCGCATCGCGGCCAGCGCCGCAATCTTGGAGAAGGTGCGGGCGATCACGACCGGCCGGCCCTCGAGCACATACGGGATCGCGGTGCCATACGCGGGATCGTCCACGAAGTGGTGATACGCCTCGTCGATCAGCACCGGCATGTCTTTCGGGATGTTGTCGAGCAGGTCCTTGATTTCCCTGGCGGTGACGATCGCCCCGGTCGGGTTGTTCGGGTTGCACATGTAGACGAAGCCGATGTCGCGCGCGTTGCGGTTCGTGGCCTCGATCAACTGGCTGATGTTCTGCCGGTAGTCCTTGGTCAGCGGGATCTGGATCGAGTCGGCCTTCACGTTCGCCGCTTGCTGGAAGATGCTGGCGTAGGACGGGCTGACGCCGAGCACTTTTTTCCCCGGACCGAGGTAGGTCGTGGCCATCACGCTCAGGCCCTCGCCCGACCCGGCGGTCAGCAGGATGTTCTCGCGCTTGACGCCGTGGTGGTCGGCAATGACCTGGACGACGTTGCCGTCGGGATAGCCGTAGCGATTGGAGTACTTCCACGCGTCGTTCATGGCCTTCATGACCGACGGCGGCGGGCCGTAGTTGTTCTCGTTGCTCGCCAGCTTGATGTAGCCGTCGTACTCGGCCTCACCGCCGGTGAACTGGGCGGTCTGCCCCTGCGCGAGCAGTTCGGCCTCGGGACGAAGACTCAGGGCGCCGATGGTCGCGGCGACGCCCCCTACGAACTGACGACGAGAAAACGGATGCCGCACGGACATGAAAACCTCCAGGAAGGGACCGAGAAACCGGCTGAATTCTATCCTGACCGGCCCCAATCCGCCTAGACTCACCGGGGGGCAGGCCTCGCCGCCGTCGGCGCCTACCTCTTCAACCGCAACCGCCAGGGCTAACGGGCGGCAACACTCCGCAGCATCGTCAACAACAGGTCGACGGCCACCGTGTTGTGGCCCCCGAGCGGGATGATGACGTCGGCGTAGCGCTTGCTGGGTTCCACGAACTCCAGGTGCATCGGCTTCACCGTGCTCTGGTACTGGTCGATCACCGACTCCATCGTGCGGCCGCGCTCGGCGACGTCGCGCCGCAGGCGGCGAATGAACCGGGTGTCGGAGTCGGTGTCGACGAACACCTTGATGTCCATCAGGTCACGCAGTGCCGCGTCGGTGAACACCAGGATCCCCTCGACGATCAGGGCGCGCCTGGGCTGAAAGCCGTTGGTTTCCGACAGCCGCGCGTGGCGCGTGAAATCGTACTGCGGCACTTCGACCGCCCGCCCCGCCTTCAGTTCCCGCACGTGCCGCACCATCAGATCAGTCTCGAGCGCGTCGGGATGGTCGTAGTTGAGCGCGGCGCGCTCCTCCAGCCGCAGGTCGTTACGGTCGCGGTAATAGCGGTCGTGGTCGAGCAGCGTGACCTGGTCGGGCCCCAGGCTGTCGACAATGCGCCGGACGACGGTGGTCTTGCCGGAGCCGGAGCCGCCAGCGACGCCAATCACAAAGGAAGTCATGACGGTGCGATCATATCCCGCCGTGGCCGGGGTCACAGGGCCAAGGCAGGAACGGTGCTTGCACCGGCCCCGGTTATGAGACGCTTAGCAGGGTTCGCGTGAGCCATTCAACACCTTCGCCCCGCAGCAATCCCTCGCCGTTCCGGCATCGCCCGCGCACGGCGCGGCGCAGCTACAAGCCGGCGCCCGACCCGCGCACGACAAAACCCAAGGGCATCTCGACCGCGTGGACGCGAGTACGACGCTTGATCTGGTCGTGGCCGCCGTGGGCCGCGGTGTGCGTGTACTTCGTGGCCCAGGGCGACTGGTGGAAGGCGTTCGCCGCCGGCGCGTGGGCCGGGCTCTGTTCGCTCTCGATACCGGCAGAGCTGCCACCGCAGTACGGCTTCGACCACCGGCTGACCGTGGGCTCGGACGACTTCCTTTACACCATGGCCGGCGCCGCGGGCGTGCCACTCGAGGCGGGCAACACGCTCGAGTTGCTCAACAACGGCGATCGCTTCTATCCTTCCATGCTGGCGGCGATCAACGGCGCAGAGCGTTCGATCACCATCGAGGCCTATATCTACTGGGCGGGCGAAATCGGCCTGACCTTCGCCAAGGCGCTGGCCGAGCGGGCGGCGCACGGCGTGAGGGTCAAGATCCTGCTCGACGCCGTGGGCTCATCGACCGTCGGCAACGAGATCCTCGAGATCCTGCGCGAAGGTGGTTGTCACGTCGCGTGGTACAACCCGCTCCGCTGGAACAGGCTGCGGCGCCTGAACAACCGCACGCACCGCAAGTCGCTGATCGTGGACGGCCGCATCGGTTTCACGGGCGGCGCCGGCATTGCCGACCACTGGACCGGCGACGCGCAAGACGACCAGCATTGGCGCGACCTGCAGATCCGCATGGCGGGGCCCGCGGTGCGGCCGCTGCAGACCGGCTTCGCGCAGAACTGGCTGGAGTGCACGCGCGAGCTGGTGACGGGTCCCGACTTCTACCCCGACCTGCCGCCGGCCGGCCCACTTGCGCTCCAGACCGTGATGAGCTCGCCCGAAACCGGGGCGTCGGCCGCGCGGGTCATGTACTGCCTGGCCATCTCGGCCGCCCACCACAGCATCGAGATTGCCAACCCGTATTTCGTGCCCGACCACCTGGCTATCGACCTGTTCCGCGACGCCGTGAGGCGTGGCGTGAAGGTCCGCATCATGGTGGCCGGCACGTCGAACGACAACTGGATCGCGCGGCTCAACAGCATCCGGCTCTACGGCGCGCTGCTCGAGGCCGGCGTCGAACTGCTCGAGTACAACCGCACCATGCTGCACCACAAGACGATGGTGGTCGATGGGCTGTGGGCCACGGTGGGGACCACCAACTTCGACAGCCGATCATTTGCGTACAACGAAGAGAACAACGTCTGCCTGTGCGACGCCGGGGTCTCGCGCGAGTTGAACGAGATGTTCGAGGACGATGCCAGGTGGTGCGAGCGCGTGGACCTGGAGCGGTGGCGCAGGCGCCCCCTGCTGGACAAGGCCCTGCAGGCGTTGGCCTCGTTCGTCCAAGACCAAATTTAGGATGTGTGGCTTGCCCTGAGCCGTTGGCTCGCCGAAGGCGGGCTAACGGAGAGTTGAATGGTGCGGAAGAGAGGACTCGAACCTCCACCCGATTGCTCGGACTAGCTCCTGAGGCTAGCGCGTCTGCCAATTCCGCCACTCCCGCACTCGGAGGGGTTCTTGCTAAGGCAGTGAGTTCATAAGTATACCTAGCGCTCGGGCGCGAACGCAAACCTTCCCTTCTTGAGGGCGCTCTGCGCCTCGACGACACTCAACATCGCCTCTGCCGCATGCGACAGCGTGCCCTCGCGCCGGTGGATCAGCCGCAGCTTGCGGTCGAACGTGAGCTCCGGCACTTCGACCCGCACCAGTTCCTTGTAGGCAATCTCCCGCTCGACAGTTATCGCCGGCAACAAGGCCACGCCGTTTCCCATGGCCACGAATTTCTTGATCGCGTCGATGGTCGGCATCTCCACCGGCATGCGCAGCTCGACTCGGCGTTTGCGGAAGGTGTCGATGACCCGTTGGCGGTACGGGGATGACACGTGGTGCGCGACAAATGACTCGCTGGCCAGCTCCGCAATCGACACCTTGGCGCGCCGCGCCAGGAGATGAGTCGGGGGCACCACGAACGCCAGCTCATCGTGATACACGACGATCGACTGCAGCGCGGCGGTGTCGGGACGGAACGTGACCACGCCGAAGTCGGCGCCATAGTCGAGCACCTGGGCCGGCACGCGGCTGCCCAGGGCCCGCTGCACCGTGATGTGCACATCCGGGTAAAGCCGGCGATATTCGTGCAGGATCGGCAACAGGTACAGACATGTCAACTCGTTGGCGGCCACCGTGAGCCGCCCGGTGCGCAACTGCCGCACGTCGTCGAGCGCCGACATGGTCCGCTGCCGCAGGTTGACCAGGCGTTCGGCGTGGTCGGCAAGCACCCGGCCGGCGTCGGTCAGCACCCCTCGCCGGCTCGATCGGTCGAACAGCGGCCGGCCGATTTCATCCTCCAGCTTCTTGATCGTCTGGCTGATGGCCGGCTGGGTCCGGTACAGGGCCTTGGCAGCGGCGGAAAAGCTGCCTTCACGCACCACGGCCAGAAAGGCTTCGAGTTGGAACAGTTCCATCGAGAGTCATAGTATAAGCAGTCACCCGACAGTCCATAGATATTATTACTTTGACTTATTTTGGTTGACCGCCCGAGACTGTCAGGGCAGAGCTTGGACACCATGGCCACCAGATCCCGCATCCACGTCTTCGACACAACCCTTCGTGACGGCGAGCAAGCGCCGGGCTTCAGCATGACGGCGACGGAGAAGTTGCGGCTGGCCCACCAGTTGGACCGCCTCGGCGTCGACATCATCGAAGCCGGCTTCCCCATGTCGTCGGACGGCGACTTCGAGGCAGTAAAGACCATTGCCGGCGCCGTGCGCCGGCCGATCATCGCCGGCCTGGCCCGGGCGATCCCCGCGGACATCGACCGCGCCTGGGCGGCGCTCGCGGGCGCCGCGCGGCCGCGCCTCCACGTCTTTCTCGCGACGTCTGACATCCACCTCGAACACAAGCTGCGCATCTCGCGCGAGCAGTGCGTGGCGCAAATCAAGAGCACGGTCGCCCACGCGCGGGCCCTGTGCGCCGACGTCGAGTTCTCGGCCGAAGACGCGACGCGCAGCGACCTGGCGTTCCTGTGCGACGTCGCGGTCGCGGCGGTGGACGCCGGCGCCACCACCATCAACCTGCCCGACACGGTCGGCTACGCGCTGCCGGCAGACATTCACAAGATGTTCTCGACCGTCGGCCGGCTGATTGGCGACCGCGCGGTCCTCTCCGCACACTGCCATAACGACCTGGGCATGGCGGTGGCCAATTCGGTCGCGGCCATCCAGGCCGGCGCGCGGCAGGTCGAGTGCACCATCAACGGCATTGGCGAGCGGGCCGGGAACGCGTCGCTCGAGGAAATTGTCATGACCCTCGAAGTCCGGGCCGATGCCTTGCCCTTCACGACCGGGATCAACACCCCTGGCCTCGTCCCCGCCAGCAACACGCTGGCGGCCATCGTGGGCGTCGCGGTACCGCCCAACAAGGCCATCGTCGGCGCCAACGCCTTCGCACACGAGGCCGGCATTCACCAGGACGGCATGCTCAAGCACGAGTTGACCTACGAAATCATGCGCCCCGAAACGGTCGGCGCGCCGGGCACCCGGCTGGTGCTCGGCAAGCATTCCGGCATGCGCGGCCTCGATGCGCGGTGCCGCGCCCTGGGTCATCGCCTGCGGCAGCCCGAGCTCGAGCGGCTCTATGCCAAGGTCACGGCCCTGGCCGATCGCACCAAGTCGGTCGACGACGACCAACTGGCAGCCATCATCCGCGACGAGATGGCCACGGCGATGACCGTGGGCACCGCGGCCGGGGCTCAGCTCGGAGACGCCACATGTCACTGAAGATCGCCCTGCTGCCTGGCGACGGCATCGGTCCGGAAGTCACGGCCGAGGCCGTGCGCATCCTGA
>JBEGVQ010000067.1:0-8772 GCA_041178345.1 Acidobacteriota bacterium
CACGGTGACTTCGGGCATCGACGTCCACTACGACGATCTGGTCGTCGTGCAGGGCGAGTATCACAGCTCGTGTGCCACGGTGCTGATGCTCGACTGCAGCCACAGCATGATCCTCTACGGCGAGGATCGCTTCACGCCGGCCAAGCGCGTGGCCATGGCGCTGTCGCATCTCATTCGCACGCAGTATCCCGGCGACACCCTGCACGCCGTGCTCTTCCACGACAGCGCCGAAGAAATCCCGCTGCGGGAACTGGGCCGCGTGCGGGTCGGCCCGTATTACACCAACACCCGCGAGGGCCTGCGCGTGGCCCGGCGGATCCTCGAGCGCCAGCGCAAGGACATGCGGCAGATCATATGATCACCGACGGCAAGCCGTCGGCGCTGACGCAGCCCGACGGCCTCATCTACAAGAACCCGTTCGGCCTCGATCCGTTCGTCATCGGCGAGACGCTGTCGGAGGTCTCGGCGTGCGCCAAGGCCGGCATCATGATCAACACCTTCATGCTGGCGCGCGATTACGACCTGGTGGCGTTTGTCCGCCGCGTTGCCCAGATGTGCCGCGGCAAGGCGTACTTCACGACGCCCTACACGCTCGGCGAATACGTCCTGATGGATTACATGGACAAGAAGACCAAGACGATTCACTGATTCTTACCGGGAGTCGGGAACCGGGAACCGGGAGTCAACTCGCAGCATGTTTCCATCGTCGTTGCCACTTTTTCCGCTGCCGACAGTCGTTCTGTTCCCGAACGTCTTTCTGCCGCTGCACATCTTCGAGCCGCGCTACCGGCAAATGACCGCCGACGCGCTGGCCGGCGATCGGCTGATCGGCATGGTGCTGCTGCGCCCGGGTAACGACGCCGACCACGAGGGCCGGCCGCCGGTCTACGGCACCGGCTGCACGGGGCTCATCACGCACGCCGAGAGACTGGACGATGGCCGGTTCAACCTGGTGCTGCGTGGGCTGGAGAAGTTCACGGTCCTCGGTGAGGAAGACCCGGCGGTCGGGCGGCTGTACCGCAGCGCCTTCATCCGCCCCATCGACGAGACCATCCCCCAGGCCGACCGCAGCCCGCTGCGCGAGGCTCGCCGCAAGCTCGAAGGGCTGCTGGAGCCGTTGTTCGCGGGGACGATGGAAAGCCGGCTGCCGCAGAACATGCCGGACGATGACCTGATCAACGCGTTGGCGCAGTACCTGGACTTCGATCCGCTGGAGAAGCAGGCGCTGCTGGAACGCCTGGGCCCCCTCGCCCGCTGCCGCTCGATGATCGAGTTGCTGGAGATGAAGGCACTGCTCAAGCATTCCGCCGGCGACGCCGGTCTGGTGCACTGATCGGTGGCGCCGCTTCAGGGCTGCCTGACCGCACGAGGGTGCTCAGTGCGTCGCTACTTCTTGAGCGCGCCGCGGAGTTGGTCGGCCAGCGAGCCGATGCCGCCGGTGGGCGCGGCAACTTGGCGATCGCGATACTCGCGGACTTCGTCGACCTTCTTACCGTCGCGAATCTCCGCGCCGTCCTGGACCATCGCCACGCCGATGCGCTTCTTGTCGACATCGATCGCCACGATCTCGAACGGCGCCGTCAGGCCGACGGTGACCGCGCGCTTCCAATCCTCCTGCCGACCGGTCGGCGCGAAAGTTGAGAAGTGTGCGAGGGCTTCAACGCCGGGCTCCAGTTCCACGAACGCGCCGAAGTCGGCGATGCGGGTGATGCGGCCGGTCTTGACCTGCCCCACTTCGTAGCTCGACGCGGCGGCGACCCACGGGTCGGCCAGCAGCTGCTTCAAGCCCAGCGCGATGCGCTCGCCGTCGTTGTCGACGCGCAAGACGCGGACCGTGATCTCGTCGCCGACCTTGGCGACCGAGCCAGGGTCGGTGACGCGCGACCAGCCCATCTCGGACACGTGCAGCAATCCCTGCACGCCCGCGCCCAGGTCCACGAACGCGCCGAACTCGCGCACCGCGGCCACGCGGCCGGTGACGGTGTCGCCCACCGCCAGCGACTGGCGCAGGACGGCGGCGCCGGCCTTCTGCTCGTCTTCGAGCAGCGCACGGCGAGAGACGACCAGATTCTTGCCGCCTTCCTTGAACTCGATGATGCGGAAGGCGTAGGTCTGGCCGAGGTGCTGGGCCGGATCGGTGGCGCGGACCGTGTCGATCTGCGAGAACGGGCAGAACCCGCGCTGGCCGGCAACACGCACTTCGTAGCCGCCCTTGACCTCGCGCTCGACCTTGCCCTCGACCGGCAATCCCGCCTGGTAGGCGTTCTCGAGCTGCAGCAGCGACGCCGCGCCCCGAATGCCCTTGCGCGACAGGGTGATGCCGCCGGTGGTGCCGATCACGATCGCCTGGAGGCGGTCGCCGACCGCGAACTCGAGGTCGTTCTCGTGATCCTTCAGGTCGGCGGTCTCGATCACCGCCTCGCCCTTGCCGCCGACGTTGACCAGCGAGGTATCCGGCCCAATCGCCACGATCGTGCCCTCGATCGCCTGTCCCCTGGAAAAGCGCTTCGTCTTGACCGACGCCTCGAACATGGCGGCGAAATCTTCTACTTCCGGCTCACTCACGGCGTACTCCTGAATCTTAGGTATGAGGTCGAAGAGGTATGGTACCGCAGTCGGCAGGCAACCCCAAGAAGGGGTTGCCTCCACCCCGTGCCTAGTGGGTCAGGCCGTAGAGCACGACGTCGAGGCCGACGGCGTATCCCTGCGGTGAGAAGCTGAAGAAGAACTGGGGGTCGGCGGCTTCCCGCTCCCACGCATCCGAGATGTCGGTGTTGTGGGTCATCACCACCATCAGGCGGCCATGCTCATCCGCGATGCCACGAAAATTCGGCTGGGCGCTCATCTCGTAGCGCTCCGAGGTCTCGCCGCCGCTTTCGCGCCAGAAGTTGATCGACGGGATCTGCGGCAGGTCCGTGAACTCGAACAGCGTGCGGCGAATTGCGTGGTCGAGCGGGATGTCGCGAATCGGGAACTGCGCCAGTGGCAGCACCTTGCTGATCTGGTTCACCCAGCTCTCCCACGCATAGGGCCCCCAGAAGTCGTCGACCCACAGGAACCCGCCCTTGAGCAGGTACTTGCGTAACACCTCGGCCTCGTCATCCGAGAACAACGCGGTCCCGACGTCAGTGGCGCTCAGGAACGGGCACTGGAACAGCAGCGGGTCGTTCATCCGCACCGTCAGGTGATTGGGGGTGCCGTCGGGCCGGCGGCTGATCGTGGTCTTGGTCAGCTCGCCAAGCCGGGTGCTGAAGTTGCGGTCGGCGTCCCAATAGTCGGTGGACCAGCCGGAACCGCCGCGCTCGGAACGGTCGCTGTCGTAGATCAGCCGGCAGAAGTTGAAGCCGCCGTCGAAGCTGGTGACGGCCGGATAACGTGGCGGAAACCGGCCGCGCCCGCCCCAGCCGCGCCCCCAGCGCTCCTGCGCCGAGGCGACCGACGCGGCCAGCACGAGGGCAACGACCAGGGCGCGGGCAACGCGGGGCATCGGGTGGCTCGGATTAGTGGGTCATGGCGTAGAGCATGGTATTCAGCCCTACCGCGTAACCGTTCGGCGAGAAGTGAAAGAAGAAGTTCGGGTCGTCGCCCTCGCGCTCCCACGAGTCGGCAATGTCGGTGTTGTGCGTCATCAACACCATGATGCGGCCCTGCCTGTCGGTGATGGCGGCCATGTGGGCCTTCTCGCTCTCGAGGCCCATCTCGGACGTCTCGCCGCCGCTGCCACGCCAGAAGTTGATCGAGGGCACTTGCGGGATCTCAGCCACGGGAAACAACGTCCGAAAGATCGCGTGACCGGGTTCGACGTCCTTGATGGGGAACTCGCCCGGTGGCAGCACCTTGCCAATTTCGCTGGCGAACGAATCCCACGCGTAGCTGCCCCAGAAGTCGTCCACCCAGAGAAAGCCGCCCTTGTCGAGATACTCGCGCAAGCGATCGGCGTCGGCCGCCGAGAACCCCGCGCTGCCGGGATCGGACGCAATCACCACCGGGCACTGAAACAGCGCATTGTCGGTCGGCCGCACGACCAGGTTGACGGGATTGCGCTCGCCATCGAACGCCACGGTGGTCTTGGTGAGCTCCGAGAGACGGATGGAGAGGTTGATCTCGGCGAAGGGATAGTCGGTGCCCCAGCCCATGCCAAGGTTCTGCTGGCGCACCTGCGTGTACATCAGCCGGCAAATGTGGAACTTGCCGTCGAAATCGGCCTCGCCGGCAAATCGCGGCGGTGCGCCCGACTCGCTGCCGAAGCGGCCCCGGCCGCCGCGAAACCCGCGCTGCGCCTCTGCCAGCGAGGTTGCCAGCAGAATCGCGACCACGAGGCCCGCGGCGAGGCGCAGAGTCATTGACGCTGCTTTTGTCTCGACAGCGACCGGTAGTATTCCTCGACCAGCGCCTTGAACTCGGCCGGCACCTCGTCTGAGCCGTTGACGAGCGCACGGTCGGTCTCGTCACCCACCTGGCGGCGCAGGCCGTACTCGAAGCGCTTCATGCCTTCGGCGACGAACGTCTGCAGTCGCGCGAGTTCGGCCACATCCTGGTAGACCCGCTCGGAGTCGAGCTCGCGCAGGCGTTTCATGATCTCGTCGAGTTCCTTGGCGTCGATGTTCTGCTCGCGCAGCATGTTGCGCAGCGCCTGGCCCTCTTGCGCCCAGCGCCGGGCCTCGCCGCGGAACTGGCGAATGTCGTCGGGCGAGAAGCGGCCCGGGCTGCGGTCACTGCCGTTCCAGCCGCCGTCACCAAAGCCGCCGGTGGTCGCGCGGCCATCCATGTCGTTGCGGCCGCCACCGCCGGTCCGGTCGCCGCCCTGCTGGCCGCCACCCTGGCCCGGCCCCTGACCCTGTTGGCCGCCCTGGCCTTCCTGCCCCCGACCTTGTCCCTGGCCCTCTTTGCCTTGGCCTTCCTTACCAGCCTGACCTGCCTGGCCTTCTTTGCCCTGTTGGCCGTCCTTGCCGGACTGCCCTTGCTGGCCCTGCTGGCCGGCCTTGCCCTGCTGGCGTGAGCGCTCCGCCATTCGCTGGCCCATTGAATCCATGCCGCGCGCCAGCTCGCGCGCCTTGTCGAGCGCCTCGGTGCTGCGATCGCGGCCCTGCTGCCCCACCGTGCCAGCGGCCTCGTTCAACTTGTTGCGCAACGCTTCGATGTTGGCGCCGATCTCCTCCTCGAAATTACGCGCGTATTGCTCCGGCGCGCCCGCGCCGAGCAGGCTCTTCGAGTAGCGGATCTTCTCCTTCACCTTGTTGTCGCGAATGCCGCTGACGGCTTCCGACAACTTGCGCGCGGTGTCTTTCGCGTCCCGGGTCTGCTCGCCGACCATGCGGTCGAGCTGCTTTTCGAGATTGGCCACCTTGTTCTCGAGCGCATCCTTGCGCTGGCCCAGCAACTGTGCCTGCTGCAGGCGGTCGGGACCGGCCTGCGGCAAGCCGCGCGCATCGCCGGCAATATCCTGCTGCTCTTCGGCGATCTCTTCGGCCTGCCGTTGCGCTTCGCGCACGTCGCGTTCGCCGCGCGCCTGCTGGTTGCTGGTGAGCTGCCGCTGCGCGTCACGCAGCCGATCGGCGGCGGCCGAGGCCTGGCCGGCAGCCGACGGATCGCCGTTGGCGGCGGCCCGCTTCATGGCTTCGGCGGCGCTGCGCAACTGGCGCGCCGTGTCGGCCAGGTCCTGCCGCTGCTGATCGCGCGACAGGCGTTCGAGTTGCCGCGCCGCTTCCTCGGCCTGTTCCGCCAGCGCGCGCTGCAAGTCGCCACCGCCGCCGCCGACCGACTGTCCGGCCGCCTGGCGCCGCTGGCGCTCGATTTCCTGCTCCTGCCGACGCGCCAGTTCCTTCAGCTTCTCGGCCAGCTCGTCGATCTGCTGATCCTGCTGTTGGGACGAGGCCTGCGCGTTGGTCTCGTACTGGTTCGCCATCTTGTCCATTTCCATCTTGAACAAGTCGGCCAGATCTTCGGCAATCGAACCAGCGCCGCCACCGCCGCCACCACCGCCGGCCTGGCGCCCGGTCTGCACCTGCAGCTCAAACTCCTCTTCAGCCTGCTGCAGGAACTGCAGGGCCGCGTTCTCCGGCGGCAGCGCGCCGTCGGGCTTCTGGGCCTGCAGCTGCTTCTCGGCCAGCGTCATCTGCTCGGCGGCCCTGGGCAGCAGCTCGGCGATCTTCTTGAACGAGGGATCGGACACCACCAGGCGGCTGTTCATGCGCTGCACGAGACCAGTGACCTGGTCACGCAGCTTGCTCTGCGCCAGCGTCAGCACCACCATGTCGGCGCGGAACTTGTCGGCCTTGAGCGTCTTGCGATCGCGCTGGATGTTGAAGGTGCCGGAAATAATCTGGCGCTGCTGTTGCGACAGCGCGCCCACTTCCTGCCCCCCCCCGCCGCCGCCGCCCCCGCCACCCGCCTGCGAGGTGGCCGGCTTGAAGTTCTTGTCGAACGGCCGGATGCGCAGGAAGAAGATATCGCTCGTCGCCTGCTTGGCGCCGGCCACCGCGTCGTTGTCGGTCGCTCTGGCGTAGTACGACACCGAATCGCCGGCCTTCACGCCAAGTTCTTCCATGTAGAAGGTGTGGCCAGCCGTGACCTCTGGCACCGGCTTCACGCCGTCGAACAGGCGGATGGTCTTCTCCGCCCCCCCATTCACCGAGTACACCAGCTGCAGGTTCTTCACCGCGTAGTCATCGTCTGCCTGCGCCTCGACGAAGAACTCCTGCACCGGCGTCGCGTCGGTATCACGGCCCGGCTTCGACAGCTTCACGGTCGGCGCCAAGTCCGACAGCAGGTCCACCGTGTACTGCGGCGAGGCCGGCAGCCGCTCGCCGCCGGCGGCGTCGAGCTCGACGTGATAGAAGCCGTCGTGCTGCGCCTTGAATTGCGCCGTCAGCGTCCCATCGGCGTTGGCGGTCAGCGGCACGCTCTCGTTGTCGCCGAGCACCACGCGGCCGCCCTTCGAGGCCATCGTCGGCGTGACCGTCACGCGCACGTCGGTGCCCTTCAGCACAGCGACGTCGCCGCCATCCTCGATCGTCCGCGGCTCGAGGCCGGTGTAAGCGGGATAGGTGTACTCGAGGTCGAGCTTCTTCACGTACGGCAGTTCGACGACGTTCAGCGTGAACACCGCCGACCGCACGCCGGCGGCTTCGACGACGTACTCGAGGGGTTCGGCCAGGTCGAACAGCATGCCCTCGTAGGCGCCGCTGTCACTCTTGACCATGGGCACGCGATCGAACGCCGACTGCGACGCCTTGCGAATCAGGATGGTGGCATCAGCGGCATCGAATCCCGAGAGGGTCGCGTTGATCATCTGGTCGGCGCCCTTCGGGACCTTGGCGTCGCCGGGCGTGACCTCGATGCGATAGGGCGCCGCCGCCTCGACGTCGCGCGAGATGTCGAACATGGCCGTCAGCGTGTGCCGCAGGTAGCCGGGGCCAAACGTGAACAGCGCCACGGCCGCCAGTGCCACGCCGGCCGAGACCCAGGCATAGCGCTGCAGCGAGTCGCGCTCGATGCGCTGACCTTCGTGGATCTCGTGCGCGCGTTCAATGGCGTTCTCGATCAGGCGGTTGATCAGCACGGGCGACCAGTCGCCCGGCCGTTCCGACGCCTCCATGGCGCTCAGGATGGTCGAGTCGAGCGTCGGCTCGTTCTCTTCGAGGTAGAGCACCACCTGGTCGTCGGTGACCTTGCGCGACAGCGGCCGCGCGAAGAACCACGCGCCGGCGGCGACCAGCGACAGGCCGGTGGCAATGCGGAACCAGAAGATCGCCGAGGGGGTGAACTTGAGCGCCTCGAGGGCGTAGGCAATCGCGACGAGGACCGCGAGGCCGGCGATCAGGAAGCCGACCGCGCCGCGCAGCGCCAGCTTGATGCGCCAACGCCGGCGTACCTGGCGCACCACTTCGAGCAGTTGCGCGCGGGGATTGAGCTCACCCATCTACGGCATCTCCGATGCAGGGCCGCCCGTTATGGGCGGCCGTCTTCCCGACATCTCACCGCGTGGCGCGCGACAGTCGCTGTGCCAGCACGGTTTCCGCGATTAGCAGCAGGATACCTGCGAATAACAGATACCACCAGACCCGTTGCGCCAGTTCCTGCGCCTCATCCGGCAAGACGTCCTGGGCGCCGGCCGGGCCGGACACCCCGTTGCCGGTGACGCCCGAGACCAGCTCTGTCGGGTCCATCCGGTCGAGGTTCGATTCCGCCAGGCTGACGTTCGCGGCGGCCACAATCACCGGTCCCGCCTCTCGCCCCGCCGGCCGGACCTGATAAAAACCCTGTTCTACCAGTACCAGCGCCGCTGCGGACGTCGGCGACTCGGCATTCACGCGCAGATCTCGACGCTGGCCCGAGGGCGCCAGCACCGTGCGGCCGGCCTCGCTATTGGCCGCGGCCGTTGAGGTGGCGCCGGCGGCAATCTCGGCCGCCGTGATGTCGAGCACTTCGCCCACCGTCAGGGACGCTGGCTGCTCGCGGAAGCCCGACAGGTGCCGGCCCAGCTGGTGCACGAACGGCAGGAACACCGGCTTCAACGCCAGGTCGTTCCAACTGAGATCGATGGTCGAGGCGAACATGACGACGCGACCGCGGCCAATGACCTTCTCGATCAGCGCCGGCTCGCCGGTGTCGAAGCGCGCCAGCACGGTCGCGTCCTTGGCCGCCTTCACGCCGCGGTATGAGTAGAACCGCGCGGTCGAGAAGTCGCCGCTGCGCGGGGCACGGAACGGCTCGAAGACCGCGTGCCCGAAGTCAATGCCACTCAACTTGGCCGCCGCGCCGCGAGTGCGG
>JBEGVQ010000068.1:0-16615 GCA_041178345.1 Acidobacteriota bacterium
CGCGGCAGCCAGCGGTCGGCGGCCGCCTGGCCCGCCGCTTCGGCCACGCCAAGGGTGCGGGCGCGAATCTCCGCCGACTCGTGCGCCATCAGCAGCGGCGTCACCAGGTGCCGCTTGTCCATCGCGTCGAGCAGGTCAATGGCGTAGAGCACGCGGCGCGGCTCAGGGTGCGACAGCTCGCTGACCAGGGTTTCGATCGACTGTGGATCCAGGGTGGTCGCGCGCAACTCCGCGGGAGCCACGTCCTGCTGTTCGATGCTGCGGCGGAAGGTCCGCAGGTACTCGCGGCGCGCCAGCATCGCCGTGGCCACCCACAGCCCGACCATCGTCAGGCTGGCGTAGCTCAGTTGCTGCCAGGTCCAGCCGAGGCCCCAGTCCTTGATCAGCACCAGGATCAGCAGGGCGCCCATGCCCTTGGCCAGCCGGTCCATCGTGACGTCGATAAACGGCTTGGCGCGGTACTTGAGCTCGGACGGGAGCGGCAGGAACAGGACCTCGCGCGAGGTCTTGTCCACGGTGTAGCGCAGCGACGTGTCGAGCACGCGCGCCAGGCCCGGCGCCCACAGCGCCCCGTTGAACAGCATGATCACCGCGGTGGTGCCCAGGCTCATCGGCAGCACCAGCAGCGCGAACCCGATGCCCATCACGCGGTGGATGCGGCTGGTCAGCCCGACCTGGATCACGAAGCCGATCAACGACAGGTAAACCGTCACCTGCGCCAGGAACGCGGCGATGGCATCGGCGTTGGCGGCGCCCTTGGCCTCGGCCGTCGCCATGTTCAGCTGCTGCTCGATGATGGCCGCGCCGACCGCGGCAAAGGCAATGACCAGCGCGATCACCTGCAGGTGGCGTGACGACCCCAGCAGCTGGATCGCTTCGCCGCTGCTGACCCCTTCCTCTTCGCCGGTCTGGGTGGCGTCGCTCGTGCCCGCTGCCTTCTCGCGCTTCATGATGAAGGTCACGATCACGAAGCACAGCCCCATGATCGCGGCGCTCAGCAGCAGCATCTGCCGGGCCCCGATCGACTCGACCAGGAACGCGGTCAGCGCCGCGCCGGTCGCGCCGCCCAGGCTGGCCCCGCCGCCGATGAAGCCGAAGATGCGCTTGGCCTGCCGCGCATCGTAGACGTCGTTGGCCAGCGTCCAGAACTGGCTGATCAGCAGGATGCCCAGGATCAGCGCGAGCACGTAGAACGCCACCGCCACCCAGTCGGCGCCGATGGTGGTGAACAGGAACCAGAACAACAACAACAGGCCGGCCATCCCGGCCTGCGTCACCGGAATGGTCCAGCGCTGGGGCACCGGCTTCATCAGCACCGTGTAGCCCTGCATCAGGAAGCCGATCAGCACGCCGGCGCCAAACTGCACCCACGGCAGGTTGTCGGCACCCAGGCTCGCGATGAACTCCGACCGCGTAATCGGCTTGACGATGTTGTAACTCGTCATCGCCAGGAACGAGTACAGGAACATCAACAACGCGGTGGTGGACTCGCCGTGGCGCAACTGGACGATGGGGCCGAGGAGGCGGGCGAGCATGGGATGCGAGATGCCTGATCTTACTCCTAAGGTAAACTCCCGCAGGGCCTGATGCTAAGTCTTGTTGAACGCGTGCTCGGCCTCACCGGCCGCGAACTGCGACGGGCCTTCCCGCTCTTTGCCTACCTGTTCCTGACCATGGCCAGCAGCGTCGCCAGCAAGGCGGCGCGCGATGCGCTGTTCCTGGACCGCTATCGCGCCATCGACCTACCCTACGCTGACATCGCCATCGCCGTCCTGGTCGGCGTCGCCGCGAGCGTCTACCTGTGGATTGGCCACCGCACCAACCTCCGGAACCTGCTGGTCGGCAGCATCCTGTTCTTTGCCGCCAACGCTATCCTGTTCTGGACCTGGGCGGTCTCGTCCGCGACCGAGTCCGGCGCGCTGTTCATCGCCATCTATATCTGGGTCGGCGTGTTCTCGGTGCTGGCGCCGTCGCAGGTGTGGACGCTCGCCAACTACGTGATGACCACGCGCGAGGCCAAGCGGTCGTTCGGGTTCATCGGCAGCGGCGCCATCCTCGGCTGGATCGTCGGCGGGTTCGCGACCCGCGAAGGTGTCTCGCGCTTCGGCACCGAGAACATGCTGGCCTTCGTCGCCCTGTCGCTGTTTGGCTGCGCCGGCCTGGTGATCTGGATCTGGCGCAATCGTCCCGACTACGTCGGCAACGACATACCCGCCGCCGGCATCGAGACCGCTTCCGGCACCCTGTGGGGCAGCCTGACGCTGGTTCGCGAGTCGCCCTACCTGCGCGCGATCGCGGCGCTGATCCTGATCTCGGCGCTCACCACCACCGTCGCCGGCTGGCAATTCAAGGCCATTGCCAAGGCGGCGATTCCGGGCACCGACGAGCTGGCCATGTTCTTCGGCACCTTCAACATGATCGCCGGGGTCATGTCGCTGCTGCTCCAGTTGCTGCTGACCGGCCGCGTGCTGCGCACGGCCGGCGTCGGCGCGGCCCTGTTCATCGTGCCGACCGCCATGCTCATGGGGTCACTCGGCGTCTTCCTGCTGGGCACCCTCGTCGCGGCCGCCGCCCTCAAGGCGAGCGACCAGGTGTTGCGCTACTCGATCGACAAGGCGACCACCGAGCTGCTGTACCTGCCGGTGCCGGCCGCCCACACCTTTCGCGTCAAGTCGTTCATCGATACCGTGGTCTACCGGCTGGGCGACGCGGGCGGCGGTCTGATCATCCTGCTGTTTGCCGCGGCACTGCAGTGGTCGGCTGTCGACATGTCGCGCGTCGGCGTCGTGCTGCTGGGCGCCTGGCTGGTGGCGGCCTGGATCGCGCGCCGGCAGTACGTCGAGAACCTGCGCGAAAGCATCCACCAGCACCGGGTTGATTACGAGCGGGCCTCGATGCCGGTGATGGAACGCGACGCCACGGCGCTGATCTCGTCGCGCCTCAAGGGCACGACCCGGGAAATCGCCTACGCGCTCAGCCTGTTCGAGATGGCGCACGACCGCAAGGTGCACCCGGCGGTCCGCGGCCTGCTGCGTCACGAGCAGCCCGAGATTCGGCGCCAGGCGATTGCGCTGCTCGCGCGCGCCGGCGACGTCAGCGTCAAGGCCGAGGTCGAAGAGCTCCTGCGCGATCCCGGCCTGGAGGTGCGCACCGAGGCGCTGCTGTACCTGACGACCTTCGACCAGACCGACCCGCTGGCGCGGATCGAGTCGCTCGGCGACTTCGAGGATTTCTCGATTCGCGCCGCGGTCGTCGCGTTCCTGGCCCGCCCGGGCGCGACCCAGAACGTCGAAGCGTCGCGGCTGATGCTCGCACGGATGGCCGCGGAACAAGGCGACGCCGCCCGGCGCACCCGGCTCGAGGCGGCCCGCCTGATCGGCACCCTGCCCGACCTGTTCGAACGCGAGCTGCGCACGTTGCTGGACGATGGGGATGTGGAGGTGGCCCGAGCGGCGATCGCGGCGGCCGGCAAGCTCAAGAAGCGGACGTTGACCGTCACCCTGATCGAGCACCTCGCCGACTCCTCGCTGGCCGAGGCCGCCATCAACGCCCTGGCCGAATTTGGCGACCGCATTGTGGGCACGCTGCGCGACTACCTGACCGACGAGGAGCTGAACACCGACGTGCGCCGCGAGCTTCCCAAGGTCTTGCAGGCCATCGGGTCGCCGGCCGCCCAGGCCGTATTGGTCGAAAGCGTGCTCGACCGCGACGTCATCCTGCGGTACCACGTGATCGCCGCCCTCAACAAGCTCGGTCAGCAGCACCCGGAGCGGTCCACCGACCGCAAGCTGATCGAATCGGTGCTCGCGGCCGAGATCATGGGGCACTACCGGTCGTACCAGGTGCTCGGCACGCTCGGCGCCTCGCTCGAAGACGATGCCAACCCGATTGCGCACGGGTTGCGGGAGTCGATCGAGAAGGAGGCCGAGCGAATCTTCCGCCTGCTCAAGATCCTTTACCCGCAATACGACATGCACAGCGCCCACGTCGGCCTCCAGTCGAACGATCCGGTCGTCCACGACAACGCCGTCGAGTTCCTGGATTCGGTGCTGCCGCCGGAAGTGCGGTCCGTGTTGATTCCGCTGTTCGACCGCGAGGTCCCGGTGGCGGCCCGGATCGCGTCGGCCAACCGGATGCTGGGGGCGGCGCTTGGCGACCGCGAGGAGGCCATCGAGGTGATGGCGCTCAGCCAGGACCCGTGGCTGCGGTCGTGTGCGGCCTATGCCATGGGCGAGATGCGGCTGACACGGTTTGCCGCCACGCTGGACGAGTGGGCGACAGACAGCGAACCGCTGCTGCGCGCGACCGCCATCGACGCCCGCGAGAAGCTGCGCCACGCCGCGGCCTCGGCCGCCGGCGTCGATGCGCTGTAGGGGTCTGACCCCGACGAGCAAGCGGTGCCGAGGGGTCTGACCCCTGCGCGTCTACTGCGGACCGATCGCCTCCGCCGCCGGCGAGTCAGGCCACTTCGCGATCGGCCGCGCCGTATAGCCGGCATGCGCCAGACGACCTTGGAACAGGGCCGTTTGCGAGGCCGCGAATTGCAGGCGGACGATGACACGCAGCACGATGAACAGTTGCCCGACGGCGAACGCCAGGGCGTTGGCCGCCGCGCCCGGCGCGGCCAAATAGTAGAGGAGCAACACCGCCAGGAACGCCAGCGAGTTGAGCACGTACAGGCCGAGCGTGGCGCCGAGGTTGCGGCGCACGAACCGGAGGCCTGCCGCGAGCGCGCCGATCATGCTGCGCCGGTCCTCGACCACCGCCCGGACTTTCGCATAGTCGAACACCAAATTGGCCAGCAGGACGAGCGTTCCGAACACCGCGTAGAGGCCCAGCCGATAGAAAAACGCCGTTCGCTCGACCGTCAGGTCGTCGATCAGGCGTGGGTAGACGCCGTCGAAGAGCCAGCGGTGGGCGGTGATGAACAAGAACGCGTACACCGCGATCGTGACCACGCTGAGCCGCAAGAAGCGGAAAACATAGACGCCGCAGGCCGCGAAGAAGGCGGCGGCGCCGATGGCGCGATCGCGCGCCAGGCGATCCAGTACGCCGCCAACCAGGAAGGTCGATACCAGCAGTTGGGCCGCGACCACCCACACCACCGGTGCGGGCGGCCCGTTGCCATCAGCAAGGCCGGCCAGGTTTGCGAGCACCGCGGCAAAGCCGAGGATTGCCGGAACGAACGTCTGACCGACGCCCGACGACTGCGCCAGGAACTCGTTCCACCAGTCGAAGTTCATGCCGTCGGCGGCGGTCTGCGCAGCCAGGCTGTCGCCCAGGTGCTGGCCGATGAGCCCGTGCAAGGCCAGTGACAGCGGCAGCGCGAGCAGCAGCGTCGACAGCCACAGGCCGAGCACCAGCCACGGCGCCCGCTTCACGCGCATCAAGCCGTCCAGGAACGCTGCGCCAGTATTCATACGAAGAACGCGTAGGTCATCATCAGGTCCTGGAGCCACACCATCCAGCGCAGCGACCACTTTGCCGCCGCCGTCTCGGCCGCCGGCGTCATGGTCTGGCTGTTGTTGGTGAAATTCGTGTCGAGCAGCAGCACGCGCTCGGGGTCGACCTGTGCCGACACGGCCTGGGCCGGGCGCTCGAAGGTGAACGCATGCCAGCGGGCGCGGCCGTCCCAGGTCTCGCGCGCCTGCTCGCCGTTGCTGAAGGTGACCAGCACGTCAACGGGGAAGATGCCCGCCTCGAGTCGCCGCACCACCACCGTCGTCCGGTACGTCCCGGCCGGCGCTTTCTCCTCGAAGGCGAGCGCATCGTTCAGGCCCCGCGCCGCCACCGGCACGCTGTCGAGCCGCTCAATGGCGTAGTCGAACGTGTTGGAGCTGCGATAGACCTGGTCGAAGAACCAGGCGTGCGGCTGGCCCGTGACCTCCTCGACGATCGCGAAGAAGTCGTCGGGTTGCGGATGCCTGAACTGCCAGCGCGTGAAGAACGTGGCCAGCACCTTCTGCATCACGTCCCACGTGTGTTTCCGCTCGAGCGTGTGCAGCAGCAGCGCGGCCTTGTGGTACGACTGCGCCTGGTGCGTGCCGGGCCACAGCGCGTAGGTCGGGGTGGACAGTGCGTCGCGGTCGCCGGCGCGGCGGTAGGTGTTCATCCAGTTGGTGTCGGTCGCGCGCTTCAGCGGGATGTCACGGAACTGCCAGGGGATGAAGTCGCCAAAGAACCGCTGGACCAGGTAGTTCGGTTGCAGCGCCTCGGCCTGCACGCGCGAGTCCGAGTACTCGTTCAGCCCCTCGTCCAGCCAGGCGCGCTCGGTCTCGTTGTTGGCGACCATCCCGTACCACCACTGGTGCCCGGCCTCGTGCAGCACGACGTACTCGGGGTCGTTGGTGCCGCGCGGCGACAGCCAGCGGGCCCCGCCGGTGAAGATGGTCGGATACTCCATGCCGCCCGAGCCGCTTTGAAACGCCGGGTCGACGATCGTGATGTGCCCGTAGGGATACGCGCCGAACCACTCGCCGTAATAACGCAGCGCCGCGGCGGTGCCGGCGAAGTGCCGATCGGCCAGGCCTTCGTGCTCTGGTTGCAGCAGCAGTCGCATGTCCACCGGCGGCAGCCCGGCGTGCTCGAACCGCTGGGTCTTCTCGATGAAGTCCGGACTCGTCGTCCATGCAAAGTCGTGCACGTCCTCCTGCACGTAGCGATGCGTGGTGGCGCCGTTGGCCGCGCCGGTCCGCGACTGTTCGCGGCCCGTGGCGCCCAGGGTCCAGCCTGACGGCACCGTCATGCGGACGTCGTAGCGGCCAAAGTCGGAATAGAACTCCGCATTGGCGAAGAACTGGCGGGCGGTCCAGCCGCCGGCCTCGAACACGCCCAGCTTGGGGAACCACTGCGAGACGAAGAAGTAGTTGCCGATGACGCCGGTGCGGTCGAAGTTCTTCGGGAACTTGCCGGTCCAGGTGATGCGGAGCCGGAGGGTGTCGCCGGGCTTGACCGCCGTGGCAAGCGCGGCCGATGCCAGGGAGCGATCGCTGGTGTTCTGATCGTCAGGCGAAATGTAGCGGAGCACCGGCTTCAGGTCCTCCCGCGTGCTCCCATCGTCGTTGAGGGTCACGATCGTCGCGATCTCGGAGTAGCCAAAGTCGCCGGCCGCGGCCGTCCCCAGGGGGTCGTCGCCGGCCAGCCGGCGCTGTTTCAGCCAGGTGGAATCGGTATGGCGGAACGCGTTCCAGTACAGATGAAGGCGGATGGAGTAGGCATCCACGGTGCCGGTGTTCCGCCAGGTGATGGTCTCGCTGCCGGTCAGCTTGCGGGCCTGCGGGTCCAGCGTCACATCAATGTCGTAGTTGGCGTTCTGCGGGGAAATAGGCGTGGGAGACTGGGCCCCGGGGGCGCCTGCCAAGGCGAGGACCGCCACCAGTACCAGCAAAAAATGTCCGCGAAGTCTGTTCCTGTCCTTCACCAAGGCCCATCGTAACCTTATATAATCCAAGGCTCCTATGCCGATTCGAGTGCTTCTCTATGGTCTTGGCCCCATTGGCGCCGCGGTCGCGCGCCAGGTGGCTTCACGCAAAGGTTTCAAGATTGTCGGCGCGGTGGATATCGACCACGCGAAGATTGGCCTCGACCTCGGACAGGTCATCGGCCTCGACAAGAAGCTGCGCATCCGCGTCACCAACGACGCGGTCGGAGCAATCAAGGCCGGCAAGCCGGACGTGGCGGTGCTCTGCACGAGTTCGTCGCTCAAGAAGGTAATGCCGCAGATCGAGCAGGTGCTCGGCAAGAAGGTCGCGATTGTCTCGACCACCGAGGAACTGTCGTACCCGGTGGGCAAGAACCGCGCGCTGGCGAAGAAGATCGATGCGCTGGCCAAGAAGGCCAAGGTGGCGGTCGTCGGCACCGGCGTCAATCCCGGCTTCGCGATGGATGCGCTGCCGATCACCCTGACCGGCATCTGCGAGCGGGTCGACAGCATTCGCGTGGATCGCATCCAGGACGCGCGCACCCGCCGCCTGCCGTTCCAGCAGAAGATTGGCTCGGGCCTGACCAAAGAGCAGTTCGCCGCCAAGGTCAAGGATGGCAGCGTGCGTCACGTCGGCCTCGCCGAGAGCGTGCAGATGATCGCCGACTCGATGGGCTGGAAGCTCGATAAGGTCACCGACCAGATCCAGCCGAAGATTGCCGACCAGGCGGTCGAAAGCGAGCTCATTGCCGTGGATCCCGGCTACGTCTGCGGCATCATCCAGGATGGCATTGGCTACAGCAAGGGCAAGCCGGTGATCACGCTCCACATGGAGGCGTACCTCGGCGCGCCCGAATCGTTCGATGCGGTCACGGTCGAAGGCCACCCGCGCGTGACCTCGAAGGTGGCCGGCGGCCTGCACGGCGACGTCGCCACCGCGTCGATCACCGTGAACTCGATCCCCAAGATCCTCCGCGTCGCGCCGGGCCTGCGGACGATGGCGGACATGCCGATTCCCAGCTGGTTCGGCGGCAAATAGGGGCCGGCTTCTTCCGGACCAGATGTGGCGTCCGCCGTCAGGCGGACCTGGCTCAGATGGCGGTATCCTGAAGGGGTGAAACCGGCCACCCTGTTTGCGCTTGCGGGCCTGGCCCTGGGCGGCGC
Organism: Acidobacteriota bacterium; assembly: GCA_041178345.1. Taxonomy (GTDB): domain Bacteria; phylum Acidobacteriota; class Vicinamibacteria; order Vicinamibacterales; family UBA2999; genus 12-FULL-67-14b. The sequence continues at coordinate 8,585 of JBEGVQ010000068.1, forward strand.
CGTCTCGACGGCGGTCGCCCAGCGGCAGGGCGCGTTCGACCAATCGATCAACCACCCGGCGATCCGCTATAACACCACCGACGCCGACACCGTCGTCGACGCCCTCAACCGGAAGCTGGCTGACAAATCGGCCGCCCTCGCCTTCGACGAGCAGTCCGGCTACCTCCGGTCGGTGCTCGACCTGCTGAAGATCCCGGTGGAGTCGCAGGTACTGGTTTACACGCAGACCAGCATGCAGGCGCAGCACATCACCATGACCAACCCGCGCGCGATCTACTTCAACGATCACGTGTCGGTGGGGTTCATTCGCGGCAGTGGCATGCTGGAGGTGGTGGCGCAAGACCCGGTGCTTGGCTCGGTGTTCTACGTGGTCCACCAGGAGCGGGTGGCCTCGCCGAGCATTGGCCGGGAGTCGCAGTGCCTGCGCTGCCACTTGTCGTGGGACACGCTGGGCGTCCCCGGCCAGACCATCCTGAGCACGTTCCCGCGCCAGGACGAGAACGGCTACGCCGATGGGTTCACGGTCGATCACTTCAGGCCGATTGCGGACCGCTGGGGCGGCTGGTACGTCACGGGCAAGCGTGTGCCGCCGAAGCATGCGGGCAATCTGCCGTTGTTCATGGCGAAGCGCGTCGACACTCCGCCGCGGGCGCGCGTCTCGCTGGAGGGGCAGTTCGACCTGGCCGGTTATCCCACGCCGTACAGCGACATCGTGGCGCTGATGGTGATGGAGCACCAGACGCACCTTGTCAACCTGTTCACGCGCGCGACGTGGGAATCGCGGGTTGGCGGTCCGCTGGCGGAGTCGCGGGTCGCCGAAGCGGCCGACGCGATCGTCGAGTACATGTTGTTCGTGGATGAGGCGCCGATCATCGGCGGCCCGATCGAGGGGTCGTCCGGCTATGCCGAGAAGTTCATGGCCGAAGGTCCACGGGATGCGAAGGGCCGCTCGCTGCGCGACCTCGACCTGCAGACACGCCTGCAGAAGTACCCGTTGAGCTACATGATCTACTCGCCGCCGTTCCGGGCGCTGCCGGCGGAGGTGAAGCGTCTGGTGATGGCGAAGTTCGAACGGGTGCTGGCCGGCGACCAGACCGGGCCGAAGTATGCGCACCTGACGCCGGCCGTGCGCCAGGCGATCCAGGAGATCCTCAAGGCGACGATCCCGGCGGACTAAGGCCGCTCCAGCGTCCAGATGTATTCAGGCTGGCCGTGGCGGAGCGACTCTTCGACGATCGTCGCGCCGAGCTTGCGCATGGCGCCGACCCCGCGCCCGTTGCCGACGAGCGTCCGGCCGACCAGCGTTGTGACGCCCCAGTCGTTGAACAGGAAATCGAGGTAGAGGTCGGCGGCCTGCGTGAAGACACCGGAGCCCCACAGCGCCGGTGACATGGCGAAGCCGATCTCGGCGCGGCTGTCGCCGTCCAGGCGCAGCGCCATGAACAGGCCCGACACCTCCTGGTTGCCGGCCAGCAGCGTGAAGCAGGCGGCGCGGTTGTCGGCGCGGCGCGACTGGCTGAGGGCAATCCAGGTGAGGAACTCGTCGACCGTCGCCGGCGGTGGATCGAGGTGCGCCGACACGTCGGGGCGCGCGAACAGCGCGACGAGCGCCGCCGCGTCGGTCGCGTGCACCTCGCGCAGGCACAGTTGGTCCCGCGTCAGTACCGGCAAAGCATCCACGATCGCCTGGCTCACAGTGTTTCAACGGCTCCCGGAGAAAAGTCGAAGGGATTGGGAGCCGACTTTGAAACAGTATGTCCGGTTTGTTCCGCGGTCAAGCGCCGGGCGGCGTTGTCCCGTGCAAGGGTTCCAGCCCGGCTGCCCCCGGTGGACCGCGACTGCAGCCGCTATTCGATCCCCAGGCGCTGGCGTTTCAAGTACAGGCCCTTGCGCGACAGGCCGAGCAGCCTTGCCGCATCGTCCACCTTGCCCTCGCAGCTCTTGAGGGCGCGCTGGATGAGCGCGCGCTCGAGGTGTTCGGTGGCCGCGGCCAGCGGCTGATCGATCCGCATGACCATTTCGGTCGGTTCGAGGACGAGCTGATCGGCGGGGACCGTGCGGCGGCTGGCGGCGATGGCGGCCGACAGGTGCTGGGGCATCAACACCGCGCCGGGCTCGGCCAGCGCCACCATGCGCCGCACTTCGTTGGCCAGTTGCCGCACGTTGCCCGGCCAGCGGTACAGCACCAGGTAGTCGAGGGTTTCCTCGGCGACCCGCAACAGCGGCTTCTGCGATTCGTGTGAGAACTTGTCGAGGAAGTGCTCGACGAGCAGCGGGATCTCCTCGCGGCGTTCCCGCAGTGGCGGCACCTGCAGTGGAATCACGCTCAACCGGTAGTACAGGTCTTCGCGGAACCGGCCGTCGGCCACCAGTTGCTCGAGGTTGGCGTTGGTCGCGGCGACCACCCGCACATCCACGAACTGCGGCCGCGTATCGCCCAGCGGCAGGATCTCGCCGGTTTCGAGGAAGCGCAGCAGCTTGGGCTGGGCTGCCAGGCTCATCTCGCCGATTTCGTCGAGGAACAGGGTGCCGCCCGCGGCCGAGCGAATCAGCCCGGGCGAGTCGTCCTGGGCGCCGGTAAATGCGCCGCGGCGGTGGCCGAACAGCTGGCTGTCGAGGATCTCGCGCGGCACGGTGGTGCAGTTGAACGCCAGGAACGGCCGATCGCGGCGAGCTGACGCCTGGTGGAGCGCGCGCGCGAACAGTTCCTTGCCGACGCCGGTCTCGCCGGTGATGAGCACGGTGACGTTCGACCCGGCAATGCGGCGCACCGACTTCACCAGGTCGAGCATGCGTTCCGAGGCGCACACCAGCCCGAGTTGCTGTTCCGGCGAGGGTTCGGGCCACAGGGCCGTGCGCTCGCGCTCCTGATCGCGTGCCCGCGCCAGGGCCAGCGCCGTGTGCACGAGCCGCTCAATCGCCAGCAGCGTGGCCCGAGCCGAGGCGATGGGCTGTGGCTCGGCAACAACCGAGAAGTGGCGATCGTGATACGGCCCCAGCGGCAGCGAGATCAGGCTGGGGTCGCGGCCTGCCGGCGCCTGGTCGCCATCGCCGTCGGGCCCGGTTTCGGCGACTCGGGCGGACCGCGCCGCGCCCGTGTCGGTGATCAGCGAGAGGACTTCGGCGCCGAGCAAGGGTGGATGCGCGGCGAGGTCGATGAGGGCGGCAATGCGCTCGGTGAGCTCGGCCGCCGGCGGGCGGAGGCCGGCAGGTGGTTGCGGCGGCGCGTCGCCATCGGAATAGATGAGCGGGACGCCGGTGTCGCGCACGTCACGCGCAACCTCGTTGCCGGCGCTGAGGTTGCCGACCGCGTGCAGGATGCGGGCGGCGCGCGCGAAGTAGCCGGCGGCTCCCGCCGGATCGTCATGGGCGGTGAGCCGGCCGGCGACGCGGGACGCTTCGGCCAGCATCTCGAGGGGCGGTTCGGGGTTGGCGCTGACGGCAGTGGCCATAAGCCGTGTACCTTCGCCCACGCGGCCAATGCGCCCGAGCCCCTCGGCAGCAAGCAACTGCATCCGCTCGAGGAGGTTGCGGTCGGCCATGCGTTCGATTCGGGGTATCGCATCCATGGCAACGGCGACGCCGGCTTCGACCTGACCGGTCCGGTACAGCCACTTGACGCGCGTGAGGAGATGCCAGAGCCCGTAATGAGAATGGCCGCCATCCAGGTGCTCCGAGATTGACTGAAGCTCCTCATTTAGGCGTCCAGCTGAGTCAAGGTCGCCAGCTGCCAAGGCCAACTGCATTTGGGTATCGCGAATACCTATCTCAGTTGCCCCACCCCTGCGAACCATGTTGAGCAACTCTCGAACGGCAGCTCCCGCCTCATCGACCGACTCGCGAGCAAGTTTGATGTGAGCGTAATTACCTAGAGCTGGGATCTTGAGCTCTCGTGACCCGGTCTTCTCGGCGCACCAGAGAGCCTCTTCGATGAACGCGAAAGCTTGCCGGTAGTCGGCGTTAATGATTGCGATTCCCGTGCTGGTAATCGCCAGACGACCCTGTTGCCACACGTTCCCGAAACCGTCCAACACGCTCTTGGCAACTTTGACGCTCTTCGTTGCCGCGGCCAGTTGACCGCGCTTGGCATGGATCTCAGCTGTGAGTGAATGCAGGGCAACCATCGAGTGAGGATCACCTGAGCGAACGACAAGCCTCCTCAACTTGGAGATCTCCTGGACAGCTGGCTCGATGCCCACCCAGTGCAGCAGGCCATCGACTAGACTGCTCACGAGCCTAGCGTGCAGTCGCGAATCGCCCGATTCAGTGGCAAATTGAATCGCCCGGTTCATTCCTCGCAGGCCGGCATTCGTGTGCCCAAAACTGAGGTCCACTCTGCCGATGATTCCCCAGCAGGCTGCCTTGTCGGATGTCGTGAGATGTTCCTTTAACAAATGCTCCGCTGAATCCTTCGCGCGCGTCGGGACACCTACATGCGCTTCCAACTGACATCGAAGGACCCGCAGGCACAGCGGCCGATCAGCATATTCGTCAAGCGCGCCTGCGGCATCACGAAAATAACCCGACTCCACTAACGATAGGATCGTCGAGTTGGAAGTCATGTCGCTGTTAGCTCTAGTGGACTACCGGCTTCCCCGTGTGGGTCGGCTCACCGGGTTGGGTTAGTCCCAGCACTTCTCGGAGTTGCAGTGAGTTGGCAATTTCTCTCACTCGGAAGTCGCGCGATCTCGGTCCGGCGTTCGCCGCGGAATTGGCATCGAGCCCCAAGGCCGTAATCGCCAGGATAGGCGCAGTAATCAACAATTCCGTTGGAGATAGCCGAATCACGGTCACTGCTGCGGTGGGCGCCGATACGAGGCCCAAGCAAAGGCCCCTGAGGAACGGATGCCGCTCAGTCTCAGGCGCCGAGGGCAACCCGACGAAGACTATAGAAACGGCTTCGGGGTTGGCGCGGTCGGAGCCACGAGCCCGATTCGACAGGAGGGCGTCGAGCACAACATATATGGTCTCCCGTGCTGCACGGTCGGTGCCATCGACTGCTGCGACCTCATCGTGCGCGATAGATGTCGAGAGTGCGGTCGCCACCATTGGAGCGATCGATTGGATTAGAACTCTCTGTTCGACTTCGATCTCTGCTCCGGCTGTTGCGAAGAGCGTTACGGTGCCGATTAGGACATCGCCATCGACCAAGGGAACGCTGGATGCCAAGCCGATACCGGCTGACTTCGCGAGTTCCACGGGAAGGTCCAGGGTCACGTCGGCGTTCCAGATTGGCGTCCGATGGGCGGCTACCCATCCTGAGAGACGCTCGCCGAGTGGAATCTCAGGTTCTCCAGCGAGTTGTGCTAGCGGGCCGTTTGCGAAAAGACATCGGATTGAGTGACCACTCAGGGAGGTGCCGTAAACTGCAATCGAGCGTGCACCAGTGAGTCGGAGGAGTTGCGTCGACAAAATGGTGCCAAAGTCCTCCACCGAGAGTCCAGACGGTGAAGGATGTATGGACCTGAGTAACGTGAGGAGCTTGACAGGGAATCGCTCCGAAATTTCGCCTGGTGTGAGAGCGGGCGGTTCGGGACTAATACGAAGCTTGGTCGCTATCGAGTTGATCGCGTCTTTATCGACATCGCGCTCTTCGGCTTGTTTCGAGAGTTGTTCTTGGACTTCGATGAACTTGTCCACCACCATTGGGTCGTACATCGAGCCCCGTCTTTGCACTAGCACCGCTATCGCGTCTTCCACCGAAAGGCGGGGGCGATATGGTCGATCCGATGTCAGGGCGTCGAAGCAGTCGACGACGGATAGCACTCTCGCGCCGAGAGGGATGGTAACGCCTTTGAGTCCAGCCGGGTATCCGGATCCGTCCCAGCTTTCATGGTGATGTCGAACGATTGGTACGACCGGGTACGGAAACTCGATTGAAGAAAGGATATCCGCTCCAATGTTCGCGTGCTGCTTCATGACATCGAACTCGTTGATGGTCAATCGCCCTGGCTTGTTCAGGATGAACTCGGGTATTGCCAGTTTGCCCATGTCGTGGAGCAGTGCCGCCGCCTCAATGGCTCTGATCTGTATGTCGTCGTTGACGCCGACGCTCTTGGCGAGGCCAATCGCGTAGCGCTGTACACGCCGGATGTGTCCATGTGTAATTTGATCTTTGGCATCGATGGCCATGGCGAGGGTCTCGATGGTCGACAAGTACATTTTGTTGACGTGCTTGAGATGTTTGTTGGCGTCCTCAATTCTACCGAGCGACGTTTTGAACGTTAGATAGGAAATTAGAAGGAGCGGCACGATAATTCCGAGAGTGGTGAAGTCGATCTCTTTTGTGTACGTTACCAGCAGTCCAGCGACGGAGCCGCCGCCGAAGTAGTTGACCGAAAGCCACAGAAAGTTGTGACGCCAAATCACAAGAGGGGGTTTCCCTTGCTCCAAGGCCAAGGCAAATGCCACGAGCCAGCTGTTTAACAAGAAGTACGACAGCGTAAAAAGGAAGAGCGGGAAGAGGATTTGAGCCAGCGGAGTGTGGGCAACGGAATAAGGGGGAATTCCAGCCACAGCGAAGAACACATACCCCGATACCGTGGTTGCAAGAGCTACGGCTGCTACATTGAATATCACCCGAAATGGCTCTCGGGCATGGTGCCCAAGTCGCAGGGAAATGATCAGTGCGTCGAGGAGGGCCGTGATAGTCCCGGCAGCTGGGCCGAACAGCATGACTGACGCAAACACGAACGTGTCAGAAACTGACAGTCGGGCCCTGACACCGGGAATGCGAACAGTGAAGGTGCCAGTTAAGAGTGTGAGAGCGGCGAGGATCAGCCACTGCAGGTCGACCTGCTGAAGCAGCAACTGAGAAAGGGAGTGAATTGCGACGACGATGCCGATCGCCGACACTCCCATCACATAAGCGCGAGCTCGCCCCGAAAGGGTACTTGATTTGAAAAGCATGTTGCGTCGATACGTTTATCGTCGCTTCCCTGCTAAAACTATTCGCCCCAGATGATGAGTTTGGCCATCACTTCTCCCTTTACGAAAATATGTGCATCTCGCATTCACTGACGACAACACCTAGTCGCCCCAGACAATTACGTCGCCCCAGACAATTACGTCGCCCCAGACAATCACGTCGCCCCAAACGATCACTTCTCCCCAGACCATTACTTCTGCGACGGAATCTCCCCAGACGATGACGTCGCCCCAGACGATGACCTGGGCAGAATGCCGACCCGGCGTGGGTATCGTCATCGAAAAGCCCGTAGACGCGCTTTCATGCGCGATCGAGAGGTTTGTGAGCCGGTCGATCCCCTCCAAATTCAGACTGCCGGCGCCGGCTGCCAGCAATCCCGCCGCGGGCATGAAGTCGGCGCTCGCCTGCAGCGCCAGCTTCACCTGCAGCGGCGTCAGGTCGTCGCGCCCGTCCAGCAACAGCGCTACCGCGCCGGACACGACCGCTGCCGACATGCTGGTCCCGCTCATCGAGAAGTAATCGCGCGACCCGGGGCCGTCGATCAGCCGCTCCGGATACTGCGTCATCAGGGTCGCCCCCGCCGCCGCCGTCGAGATGATCTTCGCGCCTGGCGCCACCAGATCCGGCTTCACGATGTGGTCCACCAGCGTCGGGCCCTTCGAACTCCACGGCGCCACCTCATCGTCCGACTTGTCGGCCGTGCCCTGCGTGCGGATCGCGCCGACCGTGATCGCATAGGGCGAAATCCCCGGCGAGGTCACACTGCCGTAAATCTGCTGGTTCTTGTCATTGGTGCCGTAGTTGCCCGCCGACGCCACCACCACCAGCCCGGCCTTGGCCGCCCGCTCCACGGCCTGGCAGATCGGGTCGTCCTTGTAGCTCTGCGTCGGCGCCGCGCCCAGCGACAGGTTCAGCACGCGGATGCCAAACGCCTGGCGATAACGGATCGCCCAGTCGATGGCCTCGATCACGTCGCTCGCCCGGCCCGTGCCGTCGGCGCCAAGCACCTTCAGGTTGACCAGGTGCGCCGCCGGCGCGATGCCGCTCTCCGCGCCCTCCGCCGAATTGCGGAACGACCGCGCCGCGACGATGCCGGCAATGTG
>JBEGVQ010000069.1:0-5019 GCA_041178345.1 Acidobacteriota bacterium
ACGCCCGCTGCCGCCAGCGAGGCGCCGACGATGGCGCCCGACAGCACCCGGGGGAGGCGGGCCACGAAGAAGATCTGCGCGTCGACGTTCTCGGCCCAGGGGAGGGACCGGTCGAACGCCCGGGCCAGGGAGATGCTGGTGCTGCCCACCGTTGGCACCCACAGCACCACGGCGATGGTGGCCGCGGCAAATGCCGCAATCACCGTCAGCATTCTTCGGCGGACGCTCACCGGGGCACTCGCCGGACCGGCACCACGATCATGTGGCCGGTGTCGTCGTGAACGTGGACGTCGGCCGCGACGTCGTACAGCGCGAGGACGTTGTCGGGCGTCAGCACTTCGGCGGTGGGTCCGGTGGCTAGCACCTTGCCGTCGCGCATCAGGATCAGGTCGCGGCAGATGGCCGCGGCCAGGTTCAGGTCATGCGTCGAGACCGCCATCGTGACGCCGTGATCCTGGTTGAGCCGCCGCAGCAGCGACGACACCTCGAGCTGGTAGCCGAGGTCGAGCGAGGCGGTCGGCTCGTCGAGCAACAGCAGCGAGGCCGACTGCGCCAGCGCCGCGGCGATCACGATCCGCTGTTTCTCGCCGCCGCTCAGTTCGTGAAACGGCCGATCGGCCAGGTGCGCCGTGCCGGTCGCGGCGAGGGCCTCGTGGGCGATGCGGAGGTCGTGTGGCCCCTCGACCGTGAAGACGCCGAGATGGGGGTGGCGGCCCATCAGCACGATCTCGATCGCGGAGTACTCGAAGGCGAGCTCGGTCTCTTGCGGCACCACCGCAATGCGCCGCGCGACCTCGCGGCGCGACAGGTGGTCGAGCGGCTGGCCGCCCAGCAGCACGCGGCCCGCCGACGGCCGGCGCGTGCCGCTCAGCAGGCGCAGCAGCGTGGTCTTGCCAGAGCCGTTGGGGCCGAGAATGCCGACGAGCGCCCCTTCGGCCAGGCGCACGCTGACGCCGTCGACGACGAGCGGTCCGTCGGGCGCGTAGCGAAAAGACACCTGCTCTGCGGAAAGCACTGCGCGTCGCCTCCCAGGCGTCTCACGCGCCTGTATGAGTGACTTGCCCGTGAACTGCCAGTCTCCTGACTCGCGGCTCCCGTGGAGTGCCGTTCGAGAACGAAATCGGGTCGTTCCTGCGGAACGACCCCAGCACCGGCTTCGAGCTTCGTAGCCGATACCGTCGTCGTCGTTGACACGCTCCACTAGGTTGGCCGCTTACAGTGGCGGGACCGTGTGGGCTTTGCACCCAACTTCCCTGGCTGTCCTGGTACGCGTCTGTTGAGCTGTCGATTGTAGCATTGTTACAATAGGGGATTGGCTGACATACACGCACGGCTGCAGGCTGCGGGACTCGCGGAGATCGCCGACAAGGTCGCGTCGCGCGAACGGCTGTCGTTCGCGGATGGGGTCAGGCTCTTCGAGTCAACGGACCTGCTGGCGCTTGGCTGGATGGCCAATCGCGAGCGCGAGCGGCGCCACGGCGACCGCACCTACTTCAACCACAACCTGCGGCTCGAGGCCACCAACGTGTGCGAGGCGTCGTGCCTGTTCTGCTCGTTCGCGCGGCTGAAAGAAGGCGACCCTGGCTCGCACACCATGTCGCTCGAGCAGATCTTCGCCAAGCTGCGCCAGCGCGGCGACCAGCCGCTCACCGAAGTCCACATCGTCAACGGCCTGCACCCCGGGCTGCCGTTCAGCTATTACACCGACCTGCTGAGCGGGTTGAAGCAGATCCGGCCCGGCATTCACCTGAAGTGCTTCACCGCGGTCGAGATCGCGTTCTTCGCGGACCACTACGGCATGACGGATCGGCAGGTGCTGGTCGAGTTGAAGGCGGCGGGTCTCGACTCGTTGCCTGGCGGCGGCGCCGAGATCTTCGCGCCGCGCGTGCGCCAGAAGATCTGCCACGACAAGTGCGACGGCGCGCGCTACCTCGCCATTCATCGCCTTGCCCACGGCCTGGGCATGCGCACCAACGTGACCATGCTCTACGGCCACATCGAGACGACCGAAGAGCGGGTCGACCACCTGCTGCGAACGCGGGCGCTGCAGGACGACACCGGCGGGCTGCAGGCGTTCATTCCGCTGGCGTTCCATCCCGACCACAACCAGATGCGCAAGCTGCCGGCGCCGGCCGCGACCGAAACCCTGAAGGTGCACGCGGTGGCGCGGCTGGTGCTCGACAACGTCGATCACATCAAGGCGTACTGGATTTCGTGCGGCGTCGAAGTGGCGCAGACGGCGCTGTGGTTTGGCGCCGACGACCTGGACGGCACGGTGCAGGAAGAGACGATTTACCACATGGCCGGGTCGTCCACGCCGACGACGCTGTCCACCGATGACATCGAGCAGCTCATCCGCGATGCTGGCCGGGAACCGATCGAACGCGATACGCTGTACAACGTCGTGCGCGTGCCCGCGCCCGTCGCGCCCGGCTTCAGCCGGACCGTATAGGTCCGCCTGACCGGCGGACACCATGCTCCCCGAGCGGCAACCGCTTCCTGATGCGTACCTGAATCTCCCGGACGAGGAGATGGCGCGGCGCATCAGCGCGGCGCCGGGCGGCCGCCTCGTGTCTCGCTCGACCCGTTCGCTTGCCTCTGCGCGACCATGTTCCGGGTGTCGCCGAGCCACTTCTTGTGGGTGCTCGATTCGCTCGTCAACGGCGAGGTCGTCAATGAAATCGTCGTGCCGGACGAGCAGAAGAAGTGGGCTAAGATCGCAATCGATCGGATGTTGTCGATCACGTAAAGACGCCGGCCCCCCATGAAGGGGGGCCCTACAGAGAGGTTTCCATGGCTCATTCACTTCCCGCGCTGCCCTACGACGTCGCGGCGCTCGAACCGCACATCGACAGCCAGACGATGCAGATCCATCACGGCAAGCATCACCAGGCGTATGTCACCAACCTGAACGCGGCGCTCGACAAGCATCCCGAACTGCACAACCAGAGCCTGGATGACTTGATCAAGGGCATCAACAGCGTGCCGGACGACATCAAGGCGGCCGTGCGCAACAACGGCGGCGGCCACTGGAACCACTCGCTGTTCTGGACGCTGATGGCGCCCGGCGCCGGCGGCGCCCCCACTGGCGCCGTGGCCGAGGCCATCAACAGCGCGTTCGGCGACTTCGAGAAGTTCAAGACCGCGGTCAACCAGGCCGGCACCACCCGCTTCGGCAGCGGCTGGGCGTGGGTGATCGACAACGGCGGCAAGCTCGAAGTGATGAGCACGCCGAACCAGGACAACCCGCTGATGGAAGGCAAGAAGGCCATTCTCGGCATCGACGTCTGGGAACACGCCTACTACCTGAAGTACCAGAACCGCCGCCCCGACTACCTGGGCGCCTGGTGGAACGTGGTGAACTGGGACGCCGTGAACAAGCTGCTTAAGGGGTAGTTGGTCCGCCTGCCTGCGCTCGTGTGCTTCGTGGTGGCCTTCTCGGTCACCACGATGGCACAGGAGCCTCCCGCCGTCACCGCTACCTTCGCCAACCTCACCCGCGTCGAGTCGTGGTCGTTCTTCGCTCCCTATCCCGCGGCCGCGCCCGGCCAGCTCGCCGGCAATGCCGACTACACCTTCATCGGCGACCGCGCCGAGCTGGGCGTGCGCGTGGCTGGCCGGCGCTTCGATTTCGGCGGCGCGTTCAATTACGTGCGGCTCGAGAACGTGCCGACCGGGGCGATTGGGCCCGGCGGGCTGGGCGTTGGCGCCTTCTATTTCGCGGCCACCGGCCTCAGCTACAGCTACCAGCTCTATTTGAGCGAACTGTTCCTGCGAGTGAGCGCGCGTGACGACCGGTCGTCGGCCACGCTTGGCCGCATGTCGTTTGCGTCCGGCGCCGAGTTCACATCCGAGGATCCGTCGCTCAATCACCTCAAGCGCGAGCGGTTGCAGTCGCGGCTGGTCGGCAACTTCGAGTGGTCCTACTATCAGCGCCGCTTCGACGGTGTGCGCGTGGACATCGCCCGGCCCGCCTGGCACGTCACGGCGGCGGCGTTGCTGCCGACGCAGGGCGGCTTCGAGGAGTCCACCAACCTGTCGATGCCGAACGTCCAGGTCGCCACGGCCTCGTATACCCGAAAGAAAGCAGGCGAGTTCCAGGCGTTTGGCACTCTCTATCGCGACCGCCGTGAGCTGGTCGCAGTGGTGGACAACACGTTGTCGCCGGACCGGCCGGTGGACGTGACGATCGCCGCCCTGGGGGGATCGCACGCGCGGATCACGCCCACGCGCAGCGGCGAACTGGACACCGTGCTCTGGGGCGCCGTGGAGACAGGCGATTGGTACGGCCAGTCGCACCGCGCGGCCAGCGTGGCCGCCGAAGTGGGGCACCGCTGGCCCGGCGTCGCCGGCCGGCCGTGGCTGCGGGCCGGCTACTTGTGGGCGTCTGGCGACGGCGACCCGGCCGATGACCGGCACGGCACGTTCTTCCAGATGCTGCCCTCATCGCGGAAGTACGCGCTGTCGGCCACCTACGCGCAGATGAACCTGACCGACGCGTTCGTGCAGGCCGCGTTTGAACCCCGCGGGGTGAAGACGCGTATCGAAGTACATGCGGTCGGCCTGGCGAGCGGACAGGATCTCTGGTACCACGGCAGCGGCGCCACCGCCAGCACCGGGCGCTACTTCGGCTTTTCAGGCCGCGCGGCCGGCGGCCACTCGCGGCTCGGCACGCTGCTCGAGGGCCTCGTCGATGTGCCACTCAAGACATACTGGTCGGTGAACGCGTACGTGGGAACGATGTGGGGCGGCGGCGTCGTGACGCATAACTTCAGCGGCGACCGCCTCACGTTCTGGTATCTCGAGAACGTCTTTCGTTTCTAAAGGAGTGACCGTTCGATGAGCGACCCATTCACCACCAACGAGCCGCATCCCTCGCTGGTCACCACCACGCACATCACCTACGCCCTGCACGCCCTGGGCCTGGCGATCGGCGCCTTTGGCGCGTCGACCGTGATCGGCGCGTTCATCTTCGGCTGGCCGTCGATCATCGCCGTGATCATCAACTACGTGAAGCGC
>JBEGVQ010000070.1:0-2822 GCA_041178345.1 Acidobacteriota bacterium
TACGGGCGGATCAGCATGTTGAAGTGATCGCCCATGTACAACAGGACGACGGTCATCTGTCCGAGGTCGGGCTGCTCGAGGGCATCGCCGAGACGGATCTCGATCTTGCCGCTCAGGCCGGCGGCCTGGGCGCTGGCCCGCGACTCGGCCACGCGATCAGGATCCAGATCGATGCCCACCCCGCGGCGGGCGCCGGCTTTCACGGCGGCAATGGTGATGCGCGCATCACCGACCCCTGGCTCGTAGGTCACATCGTTGGCGGTGATGCCGGCGAGCCTCACCATTTCCGTCACCACGAAATCCGGCGTCGGCACATAGATCACGGACACGCGATCGGCCGGATCGTGAATCGTGAGGTCGATGCGCCGCCGATCGCCGGCCCTGACGGTCACGACCGTGGTGCGGGTCATCTTGGTGTAGGTGTTCGGCTCCCACCGCGCCAGGAGCCGGTATTGATAGGTGCGGCTAATAGCCAGCGGCGGCGTCTCGAGGGTCCTGGTGGCGCCCGTGCCGGTGAGCGGCAGGCCGTCAACCTCGATCTGGCTGTCGTAGGTTGGCGGCACAATCGTCAGCACCGCGGTGGTGGCTGCGGCCGGCGGCGCCGGCGACTGCGGCCCGGCGCCGGGAGCCGGGAACCGGGAGTCGGGAACCGGAAATGCGCCAGCGATGTTGAACGGTGTGGCGACGAGCAGCAGCAGGACGAACGGGACGGTCATCACGGCGTCAATCTCCCCGCCTCGGATGTTAGCGCAGTCGGCTCGCCATCGGCCGATCCCCAGTCGCGCCACGCGAGGCGCGGTCCGGAGTCGGCGGGATTCAGCCAGCCCATCTGTCTTGCGCACGGGCACGGGCAGGCAGGCGCCAACCTCGCCCCTGTCCAGCCGTTCGGTCTTCCATAAGCCTGACTTTGCGGTGCTGTTCTGGGAACAGCAAGGACTACAAGCCCCGTCTGCGCCGTGTCCCGCGGCTCCAGCCTTGGCATTGAAGATGCACCGCTGAGAAGACAAGGAGAGCGCGATGAACCTGATAGTTCTGTTGATTATTCTGTTGCTGGTGTTTGGTGGCGGTGGCTTCTACTTGGGCGGGCCGGCCATCGGTGGCAGCCTCGGTGGCATCATCCTGCTGATCCTCATCATCATGTTGTTCACGGGCAAACGGTTCTGACCCACTCGTGATCTCTGCTTGGTGAGTACCACCGGGTCGTTCCGTAGGAACGGCCCCCAAGGGGCGTAGAGGTAGGTGGCGATAGTACTGATCCTGGCCAGACGCTCCACTATCGATCACCCCTGGACGCGACCGCGACGACCAGCGAACCAGGTTGTCGAGGTCGCGCAAATCCAGGACCTCGCCGGGCGAGTGGCTGTGACGGCCTGGCCACGACATGCAGCGGGCGCCCGCGGCTTGCGCCGCGCGCCTACTTCACCCGTTCCCGGTACAGAATCTGGGCGTTGCCGTGGAACCGACCCAGATCGAACTGGTTGTCGTTGAACTCGTAATAGGCCATGAAGGACACCTGCTTCCGGTTCAAGTGATAGGTCAGAAAGTCGGGGAACGATTTCGCCGGTGCACGATGCGGCGTCGGCAACCAGTAGTGGAAGCAGTTCTCCGGCTTGAAGTCCTCTTCCCACGTCTGTCGCGCCAGGCCCACGGCATCGGCGAAGGTGACGCCGGTATCCGGGTGGCCGTCCAGGAACGTGGCGAGGTCCACCCACGACACCGGCTGCGCCTGCGGCCCGACCTCCCCGCGAACGGCCTTCATCAGATTGGCAGATTCGTCATAGCGACGCGCCGTGATGCGATAGCGCCAGCCGTCGTGAACGAACCCGGGCCCGGGAATGGACACGCAGGTCTCCTGTGAGGGCTCCTGCGTGATCGCGATGCGCTGGTTGCCAAAGTACACCGCCGCACTCCGATCCGACATCTGCCGATTGCCGGCCACCTCCAGCCACACGTTCGGCGCGGCGGGATTATAGGGCGGCAGCGCGAATGGGGCGACGCCGTTCCCGCTCACGCGCGGCGGGGTCGGCGAGAAGGAGGGCGGCGTGATGAGCAGCCACGTCGACTCCGTCACCGGCTGCTGCCAGGCGCACGGGTCAGCCGTTGCGCGCACCGCAAGGGGGAACCGCCCCCCGCGGGCCGGGAGGGGCGCCGTTGGCCAGTCCACCACGTGGCAGGGCGGAGCCGAGACTGACGTGGACGCCGCTGTGGGCCCCGGCTGGCGTGTTCCCACCCAGGTGCCAGCGGCGCCAAGCGCCACACCGGCGAACAAGGTTACCAACCACCTACCGCCCAGGTGGCGATTCGCTGCACCGCCTGGCACAGACCTCGGCGGGGCGTCCGTCGCCGAATGGACGGCGCTGGGCGGGGATGGCGGCGCGCCGTTCGCCGGCTCGGGGTTGCCTTGGCGGCTCTCGTCGTCGAGGGCTTTCGTGCCCGCCGCCGCCGACGCGAACCAGAGGTCGATCTCGTGGGTCCACGCGAAGACCGAGCCGCCCCCCGGGACCCGGTGCACGGGGAACCCGCGTTCGACCGCCCATCGCTGCAGTTGCCGTTCGGAACGGGCGGTGTGCACGGCGATGCTCTTCCATCCATCGAGTCGGATATTTGGCAACAATAACTCCTGTCGGCAGCGTGCCCTCCACCGAATCGCCCCGGCAAAGCTTTCCCCTCTAGCTCTGCCTTAGACCATAGTTTGGCACGGCATACAGATACGTACGAGACATTACGTTTTTATATATATCCTGTTACGTTCTTTGGCAAGTTGAGGGCAATTAGCAAGTGGGTGGCCCGTGATCTAATGTCGTGAAATGACGAGAAGAGTC
>JBEGVQ010000071.1:0-6855 GCA_041178345.1 Acidobacteriota bacterium
CGAGCAAATTTGGCACGTACTTCGTGTATTTGTATTTCACGCGACTCCCGACTCCCGACTCCCGACTCCCGACTCCCGACTCTTGACTCCCGACTCCCGACTCCCGACTGTGTCAGTTGTAATACCGTTTCTTCTTTTTCCCCGTCGGGCTGTCGTCATCATCGTCCGGCGTCAGCACTGGCGTGCGCGACTGCTGCGGTTGGGGGCGGCGAACGGGCTCGGCGCCGTGATAGCCGCGCTCGTCGCTGCGGCTGATCTTCTTCTGGGCATACAGCCCCTCGAGGGCGAAGTCGATGCCGGCGGCCAGCACCGGCGCCGGCGCGTCCGGGGCCGTGCCGACGAGGTGCGCCAGTTCCATCAGGCCCTGCACCTTCTTAGCCTGGGCGACCAGGTCGTCGGACGAGGTGGTGTCCGAGAGGCTGAGCGCACCGCCGAGGTCGAACCACTCGATCACGGGCTTGAGGTCGCGGTCGCGGACGTAACCGTCGAACACCTGCGACACGGCCGACCGCACCAGGTCGCGCGCCACCTGGTCGGCGCCTTTCAGTTCGCCCTCGTACTCGAGCTCGAACTTGCCGGTCATCGACGGCAACGCCGCGTAGATGTCGGTGACGCGGGCCACCGTCGGCGTTTCTCCGGTCGCCAGCGCGCGCCGCTCGGCGTTCGACACCGTGGTCTCGAGCACGCTGATCGGCAGGCGCTGGCTGACGCCCGAACGCTTGTCAACCTTGCGCTCGCCGCGGGCCTGGAACGCCACCTCTTCGACCACCTCGCGCACGAAGCGCGGCACCGCGATGGCGCCGCCACGCTCGACCCACGCCTCCTGCGAGGTGATCTCGATCGCGTCGACGCGGTTCTGCATGTAGTGCGTGCGGATCTCGGCGCCAATGCGGTCCTTGAGCGGCGTGATGATCTTGCCGCGCGCCGTGTAGTCCTCGGGGTTGGCGGTAAACGCGATCAGCACGTCGAGCGGCAGGCGAACCGGATAGCCCTTAATCTGGACGTCGCCCTCCTGCAGGATGTTGAACAGGCCCACCTGGATCTTGCCGGCCAGGTCGGGCAGCTCGTTGATGGCGAAAATGCCGCGGTTGGCCCTCGGCAGCAGGCCGAAATGCATCGACAGCTCGCTGCCCAGTTGCAGTCCGCCTTTGGCCGCCTTGATCGGATCGATGTCGCCGATCATGTCGGCAATGGTCACGTCGGGCGTCGCCAGTTTCTCCACGTAGCGCGTGTCGCGGTGCATCCAGCGGATCGGCATGTCGTCGCCCTCGGCCCTGACCTTGGCCTGGCCGTAGGCCGACAGCGGCGCGATCGGGTCGTCGTTGATCTCGCTGCCCGGCACCGCCGGCAGCCACTCGTCGAGCAGTGTCGTCAGGGCGCGCAGGATGCGCGTTTTCGCCTGGCCGCGCAGGCCCAGCAGGATGAAGTGGTGCTTCGCCAGCACCGCGTTGACGAGTTGGGGCACGACCGTGTCGTCGTAGCCGATGATGCCGGGGAAGAGCGTCTCCTTGCGGCGCAGCCGCTCGGCGAGGTTCTCGCGCACTTCGTCGCGAACGGGACGCCGGCGCACCTCTCCCCGGGCGATGGCGGCCTTCAGTTGTCCAAGGGTGTCAATGCGTGGCGCAGACGGCATATGGGCATTATGACTCGTTCGCCGGGGGCAACGGTTCAGCCACCGGGCCGCGGCGCCGCGGCGGGTACGGCCGAAGCGGCGGCATTTCGTAGGGCACGCCCTTTCGCAGCACCTCGAGGGTCTGCAGGACGGTCAACGGATAGATGGTGCGGATGCCGTTCGGCGTGGGCCGGTCAAACGGCTGGCCGAGCGTGAACCAGCCCTCCGCCGTGATGACGAATGTGCCCGCGGTCCAGCCGGCCTTGCGGCGCGCGGCCACGATCACGAAGTCGACATCGGGCAGATCGGCCCAGGCCCCGGGATAGCGGCGGTCTGGCTCGTCTGTGCCTTCGGCTTCGAGTCGCTCCCGCTGCGCCGACCGCGCGGCCGCCGATACCCGGCTGCGATGGTACAGGGCGTCGATGCCCGTCAGGAGCGGATCGCCATGTGGTGACGCGATCCACCACGACACGGCCCGGAACCAGCCGGTGGCGACCAGGTAGACCGCAAACAGGCCGAGCGGCGTGAAGAACGCAAAGGCGACCGGTGCAGCCATCCACAGCGCGGCGGGCACGGAACTGACAGCGGCCGTTTCCGGCAGGCGGCCTTCCACTTGCATCCGCGAGACGTCCAGGATGGAGGCCGCCGAGGCGCCCGACAGGCGCGCGAGATAGGCGAAGAACCCGCGGATGCCCAGTGCGGCGCCGGCCACTGCCGTGAGGACGCCTGAGACGGGCGCCATGACGTGCAAGGGCAAGCTGTCGAACCGGTCCCAATGCCGCCGCGGCAGCACGACCACGACCAGGGCGCCGAGTGTTTCGAGCATGCGCACGCCGTGAGTATACGAGGCCCGGGGTGGCGGCCAGACTTCAGGTTTGCCGACCCTCATGCGAACATACCCCGGTGCACGTGCCGGTCTTCCAGTCGCCCCGTCCCCTGGTGTTTGCGCACCGCGGTGGCGCGCGGCTGGCTCCTGAGAACACCATGGTGGCGCTCGACCACGGCCTGTTGCTCGGCGCCGATGGCCTCGAGCTTGACGTCCAGCTGTCGGCCGACGGCGTGCCGGTGGTTATTCACGACAAGACGCTCGACCGCACGACCGATCGCGTGGGGCCGGTCCGCAACTTCACGGCCGACGAACTGGCGCGCGTCGATGCCGGCTACCGCTTCGAGCGCGAGGGCGCGCACTCGTTCCGGGGCCAGGGTCACGGCGTGCCAACGCTGGCGGCCGTGCTGGCGCGCCACCGCGAGGCCCGCGTGATCATCGAGATGAAGGGGGGCGAGCCGGAGCTGGCCCGCGCGGTCGCGCGCGACGTGCGCGCCGCCGGCGCGGTCGAGCGGGTCTGCGTCGGCTCCTTCCACCAGCGCTCAATCGTGACGCTGCGCGAAGAGGCTCCCGAGATCGTGACCAGCGCGTCGCAGCCCGAGGCCCGTTGGGCGCTTCATCGGTCGTGGGTGCGCTGGCCGTGGATCGGGCCGCGGCCCTATGTCGCGTTCCAGGTGCCCGAGCGCGCCGGCCGCCTGCGCGTGGTGACGCCGGCGTTCATCGACCAGGTGCACGCCGAAGGCCAGGTGATCCAGGTGTGGGTCGTCAACGAGGAGGCCGACATCATCCGCCTGCTCGAGTGGGGCGTCGACGGCGTGATCTCTGATCGGCCCGACATCGCCGTCAAGGTGGTGGCCGCGTGGTATAACGAGCGCCAACCCGAATGAACATGACGCCGCCGACCCTCAATGACATCTACGCCGCTCGCGAGCGGATTCGGCCGCACATGGGTCCGTCGCCGCTGCTGAAGCATCCGTTACTCGACCAGGCGACTGGCCTGTCGGTCTGGGTGAAACACGAGAACCACAATCCGACCTGCGCCTTCAAGGTGCGCGGCGGCCTCAACCTGGTCGGGTCGCTGAGCAACGAAGAGAAAGCCCTTGGCATCGTGACCGCCAGCACCGGCAACCACGGCCAGTCGATCGGCCTGGCGTCACGGATCCACGGCGTCGCCTGCACGGTCTTTGTGCCGCTCGGCAACAACCCCGAGAAGAACGCCGCGATGCGCGCCTACGGCGCGACCGTCGAAGAGGTCGGCCGCGACTTTGACGAGGCACGTGAGCAGTGCGAGCAGCGCGCGGCCGCCACCGGCGCGCGCTATGTCCACTCGGCCAACGAGCCGCTGCTGCTGGCCGGGGTCGGTACCTATGGCCTCGAGGTGTTTGAACACCTGCCGCACGTGGACGTGGTGCTGGTCGCCATCGGCGGCGGGTCAGGCGCGTGTGGCCTGATCACCGTGCGCAACGCCCTCGGCGCGAAGACCACGATCATCGGCGTGGGGGCGGCGAATGCCGACGCGGTGGAGCGCTCGTGGCGGGGGCCGGAGCGCGTGGTCGGCACCTCCGCCAACACCTTTGCCGAGGGCATGGCCACGCGCGTGACCTTCGACCTGACCTTCGGCATCCTGAAACAACACCTGGACGACTTCGTGTCGCTGACCGAAGAGGAACTGGCCGACGGGGTGCGGCTGGCGCTGCGGACGACGCACAACCTGGCCGAGGGCGCCGGCTCGGCGTCGCTGGCCGCCGCGATGAAGCTAAAAGGCCAGCTTGCGGGCAAGCGCGTGGTCTGCATCATGAGCGGCGGCAACCTGGACCAGGCCAGGCTGAAGTGGGTTCTCGGGTGACCACGCTCGAGCGGCTCGAGGAGTGGAGGGCCGTCGGCACCATCACCCCGGCGCAGCACGACACGCTCGCCGCCCTGGTCCGCCGGGAGCGCATCTCGGTCTATTTCGAGTTGAGCGCGCTGCTGTACATCGGCGTGCTGGCGTTCGTCGGCGGGCTCGGCTGGACGATGCGTGCGTATGTGGCCAATCTCGGTGATGCCGCGATCCTGTCGCTGCTGACCCTGATCGTCGCGGCCGCGTTCTGGTACTGCTTTGCCAAGGCCGCACCGTACGCCCACACCGAGGTCGAGTCGCCCCACCTGTCGCTCGACTACGTCCTCTACCTTGGCTGCCTGGTGTTGTCGGCAGAGATCGCCTACCTCGAGTACCGGTTCCAGATCTTCGCCAACGGGCATCACCACCTGCTGATCGTCAGCGTGCTCTTTGGCGGGCTGGCCTACCGCTTCGACAACCGGTTCGTGTTGTCGTTGGCACTCTCGTCACTGGCCGGCTGGCTGGGCATTCGCGTGTCCGGGCTGGACGTGGTGGCGGCCGACCCGCTGCGTGCCACAGCCCTGATCTATGGCGCGTTCGTGGCGGGCATGGGCACGTGGCTGTATCGGCAGGGCGTCAAGGCGCACTTTCTGGACGTCTACCTGCACCTGGCGGCCAACGTGGTGCTGGCGGCGATGGCGTCGGGCATTGGCGAGCCGGGATTTGGCCTGGCGTATCTCGGCGCGTTGCTGGCCCTGTGCTCGGCTGCGATTGTGCTCGGAATTCGTTACCGGAAGTTTGCCTTCGTCACCTACGGCATCCTCTACGGCTACGGCGCGATCAGCTTCAAGCTGCTCGACGTGCTCGGCGGGCCGACGGCGATCTTCTTTTATGGCCTGGTCACCGGCACGCTGGTGTTGATCGCGCTGGTGGCATTGGCCTGCCGCTTTGGACGGGATGAATGAGCGCCTACCACCTGGACGATGAGCGCGCGATTCGCACCGGCCGGTTGGTGGACGACTGGACCAGGTCGGGCCTGCTCAGCCCTGAGCAGCGCGACATCCTGATGCCGCAAATGGCGGTGGACCTGCGGCGCACCAACAAGTTCCTGCGGATAACGCTGTTCGTGTTCGGCGGCATCATCCTGCAGTCGGCCTTGGGCCTCTTCGCCGTGGCCCTGTTCGACGTCTCCAGCGCCGCGGGCGCCGGCGTGCTCTGCCTGATCGTGGGCGCCGGCTGTTTCCGGCTGGCGTCACACCTGGTCAGCCGCTACCACCTGTATCGCTTTGGCGTGGAAGAGGCGGCCGCCCTGAGCGCGGCCGGACTGGTGGCGATCGGGGCGGCACTCCTGATCGCGGAGGCGGCCGCGGGCGACGGGCCGCTGATCCTCGGCCTGGCGACGGGGGCCGCCATGCTGACCGTCCTCTATGTCCACTTCGGCTACGCCTATGCCGCGGTGTTTGCCTTGATCGCCGCCGCCGCACTGCCGTTTCAGTTTGGATCCGCGGAAGCCGTGCAACGCGTGGTCGCCGTCAGTGTCCTAACCGGCGCCGCTGCTGTCGCGCGAGCGGCCCGCGCCGACCACGGCGACGAGTATCCCGGCGACGGCCTCATGGTGATCGAGGCGGCGGCCTGGCTGGGCATCTACGGGCTGGTCAATCTCGTGCTGTCGAGCGGCTGGTCGGGGGTTGACCGCAGCTCCACCTTCCACTGGATCACCTACGCCGCCATCTGGGTGCTGCCGGTGATCGTGCTGTGGCTGGCCATCCGCGGCCGGGAGCGGCCGCTGCTCTGGAGTGGCATGGCGATGGCGCTCGGGACCTTGCTGTCGAACAAGGAGTATCTCGGCAGCCCGCGTCACGAGTGGGACCCCATGGTGTTCGGCCTGCTGTTGATGGCCACGGCCGTCGGGGTGCGGCGCTGGCTCGCGGCCGGCGAGGACGGGCTGCGTCACGGCTATACGGCCTCGCGCCTGGTGGCCTCGGACCGCGATCTGACCGGCCACCTCGCGATGGTGTCGGCGGCCCACGTCGACGTTCCGGTGTCGGCTTCGGCGCCTGCGGCCGACCCGTCGCTCGGTGGCGGCGGCCGCTCGGGTGGTAGCGGCGTCAGCGGCACGTTCTGATCACAGCTGATTCACGGCACAAGGCTGAGGTGAGCCAGGAACGCCGGCACTAGCCGCCGCGCTACTCGACGCGGACGCGGCCATCTGGTTCGATGAACGCCGTGCGCGCCGCGCCGCGGTCGATGCGGCCGCCGAGTATCTCGTAGATGAAGTACTTGCTCATCGAGGGATGCACGGCAAAGGTGATCCGGATGTCGCGCAACACCGGCGCCTCTGCGGCCAGGCGCCGCGACCCCACCAGCATCGCGCGGTATTCCGGGAACTTGAAGGTGAGCCGCGACTGCTCGACGCGCATCGGTTGCAGCCAGACCACGGCCGCCAGCAGGACGGCGCCCAGGGCCTGGGGTGCTCGCGGCCATGGCAGTGCCGCGATGGCCAGCGCGTAAGCGAGCGCCATCGGCATGGTCAGCGTGAGGAACCAGTAGCTGTCGTACGGGCGCGTCCAGGTCGCAAACAGGGCGACCGCCGTGGCG
>JBEGVQ010000072.1:0-6075 GCA_041178345.1 Acidobacteriota bacterium
TAAGTTCTCTAGTTGGCTTGGCCACAAAGCATTACCTTGCTCGCAGGTGAACCGTGGCTTATTGGGGGGATCGACATGGCGGTTAGGTGTCTTGCAAGAGCGTTTCTATTTGTAATCGCAAGCCTCGTACTGGTGCCCGCGGCGGCGCGCGCACAGAGCGTGTTCACGGGAACAGTGAAAGACACGTCGGGCGCGGTGATGCCCGGTGTGACGGTGGAAGCCGCCAGCCCGGCCCTGATCGAGGGCGTGCGCTCGGCGATTACCGATGCCAGCGGCACCTATCGCATCGGCGATCTGCGGCCCGGCACCTACAAGCTCACCTACACGCTGCCCGGCTTCAACACCGTCATCCGCGACGGCGTCGAACTGCAAGGCAACTTCGTCGCCACGATCAACATTGACCTCGCCGTCGGCACGCTGCAGGAGTCGGTCACCGTCTCCGGTGCCTCGCCGGTGGTGGACGTGCAGAGCAACGCCAAGCAGCAGGTGCTGACGCGCGATGTGCTGAGCGCGGTGCCGACCGCCGGCACCATCCAGGGCCTCGGCCAGCTGGTCGTCGGCGTCACGCTGAACGTGCCCGACGTGGGCGGCTCGCGCGCGATGCAGCAAACCTACTTCGCCGTGCGCGGCCAGGGCGGCGCGCAGACCGTGGTGCTGGTGGACGGCATGATGACCAACGGCCTGATGGGCGATGGCGCGGTGCAGGCGTACCACAACGAATCAATGACGCAGGAAGCGGTCTACCAGACGGCCGGCGGCAACGCCGAGACCCTGACCGGCGGCGTCAACATGAACCTGATTCCGAAGGACGGCGGCAACCTGTTCCGTGGGGGCGCCAAGGCCTTCAAGTCGCCGAAGCAATGGCAGGGCGACAACCTGACCGATCACCTGCGGTCGCTCGGCGTGAGCGCGGTCGACAAGATCGACAATTTCTACGAGTGGAACGTCGAGCAGGGCGGTCCGATCATCAGGAACAAGCTGTGGTTCTTCGCGGCCCTGCGCCGCGCCAAGTACGATCGCCCGATCGCCAATACCTTCTACACGCCAGAGGGCGTGTCCTTCCCGGTCGGCTTCCAGCAGTGCCGCACCGGCGCGGCGGACTGCGAGCAGGGCATCTCGGACGAGAAGATGAACAACCCGGTCGTCCGCCTCACCTGGCAGGCGTCGGAACGCAACAAGCTGGCGATCTACACCGACCGCGCATTCCGCCTCCGCGGCCACGCCATGGGCGCCAACACCGACCCGCGCACCGCGTCGGTGGTGTGGAACACCCCGAACTTCTCGACCGGTTCGGTCAAGTACACTTCGACGGTGTCGTCAAAGCTGCTGCTCGAGCTCGGCGCGTCGTACAACCGCGAGCGCTATGACAACCTGTACCAGCCCGGCATTCTCGCCGAGCGCGGCACCGCCGAGTGGTACCAGCGAGTTCGCCGCAACGACACCAGCACGGGCCTGCTGTGGGGCGCCTCGGGCGCGCAGCTCGGCAACTATCCCGACCGGTATAACGTGCAGGGCGCCGTGTCGTACGTCTCGGGCGCGCACACGATCAAGGTGGGCACCGCGTACCAGTTTGGCAAGTATCCCCGCTACAACAACGCCAACGGCGACATCTACCAGACCTACAACAACGGCAACCCGATCCAGGTGACGGTGCTCAACACGCCGCTGCGAGTCGAAGAGACGCTCGACGCCAACTTCGGCGTCTATGCCCAGGACACCTGGAGCATGGACAAGCTGACGTTGAACTACGGCATTCGCTACGACCTCAACAAGCAGACCATCGTCGGCCAGGCGGCCCAGGTGGGCCGCTTCGCCAACGTGCCGGCCTACGGCGACATTGCCTTCCCGACCTGGACGGACTTCTCGCCGCGCGTGTCGGCGGTGTACGACATTGCCGGCGACGGCAAGACGGCCATTCGCGTGGGCTTCAACAAGTTCGTGACCGCGCAGACGACCGGCTTCGCGCAACTCTACAACCCGACCGCCCTGACCACGGCGACGCTGCCGTGGACCGATGTCAACCGCGACGACATCGCCCAGGGCGAACGCGGCTGCGTCTATCTGACGGCCGGCTGCGAGATCAACTTCACCAACCTGCCCACCAACTTCGGGATTCGGTCGCTGTCGCAGTTCGATCCCGACATCAAGCGCCCGTACTCGCTGGCCATGAACTTCGGCATCACCCGCGAGCTGTTCGCGGGCTTCTCGCTGGCGGCCGAGT
The DNA here is from genome assembly GCA_041178345.1 of Acidobacteriota bacterium. GTDB lineage: Bacteria > Acidobacteriota > Vicinamibacteria > Vicinamibacterales > UBA2999 > 12-FULL-67-14b. The sequence continues at coordinate 2,222 of JBEGVQ010000072.1, forward strand.
ACTACCGCATCGACTTCAAGAACATCACGATGCGCACCAACTCGCTGCTGACCGCGGCCAGCTACAATCAGTTCAACGTCGTGAGCCCGCTCGATGGCACCGTGATTCCGGCCTACGTGATCAAGCCGGAATTCCGCGGCCAGGTCGCCAACATCGACAGCACCAGCGACAAGATGACGCGCCACTACAACGGCGTGGATCTCAACTTCAACGCGCGCATGGCGCGCGGCGTCCGCGCCTTCGGCGGCTTCAACCTCGAGCGCTCGATCAACAACGTGTGCGCGGCGGCGGTCAGCGACCCGAACCGTTCGCTCTACTGCGATCAGTCACAGAGCGGCATCCCGTGGCAGAAGCAGTTCAAGGCGACGGTGGTCTACCCACTGCCGTTCTGGGGCGTCTCGGTCAGCGGTTCGTGGCAGAGCCTGAACGGCTACCTTGCCGGCACCGCGGCGCAGGCCTACGGCGGCTTCACGGCCGGCACCGGCTTCGACCGTCCCAACGGCCAGGCCACCTACTGGCAGCTGACCTCGACGACGCGCTACGCGGCCAACTGCACGGGTCCGTGCACGCCCGGCGCGCTGGTGCTGCCGGAACTGGCGGCCAGCGGCGTGGCCAACATCCAGGTGCCGCTCGTGGCGCCGGAAACCGAGTTCACCCCGCGCCTCAACCAGGTGGACTTCTCGGTCAGCAAGCGGTTCAACCTCGGCGCGTTCAACATGACGCCCAAGATGGACCTGTTCAACGCGCTGAACTCGGATGATTACTCGTCGGTCAGCACCGTCCAGTACGGCGCGGCGACCTACATGCAGCCGTCGGTCATCATGCAGGGCCGCATCATCCGCATCGGCGTCGACATGACCTGGTAGGACTCGCGATGTAGCGTCCGGCTTCAGCCGCACCCGGGAAGGGCGGGGGCACACACCCCCGCCCTTCTTTTTCTTATACTGGAGCCACCGATGTTGCTCCACCTCGTCCTGGCTCTGCAATTGGCGGCCGTCGCCGATTTGACGGGCAAGGCCGTCAACCCTCTCGTCCTGCCGGCCGGTCAGGTCGCCGGCGTCCTGGTCTTTACGACCACCGACTGTCCAATCTCCAATCGCTACGCGCCAGACATCCGGGCCCTTGCGGCGAAGTTCGCGTCGCGGGGCATTGCCTTCACGCTGGTGTATCCGGTGGCCACCGATACGCCCACGGTGATCGGCGAGCACATGAAGAAGTTTGGCTATGCCATCCCCGCCGTGCGCGATACCGCACAGGAGTTGGTGAAGCACACCGGTGTGAAGGTGACACCGGAGGTGGCCGTCATCGGCGCCGGTGGGCAAGTGCTGTACCGGGGCCGGATCGACGACCGCTACATTGATTTCGGCAAGGACCGGCCGCAACCCACCGAACGGACACTGGAACGCGCGCTCGAGGCCGTCGTGCAGGGCAAGCCGATTGCCGTTCGCGAAACCCCGGCCGTGGGCTGCTATCTCGCGGATCTCGTCAAGTGAGAATCAGCGCTGTCGCCGTGACGATCGTGGCGATGGCTGAAGCCATCGCCCTTCTGGCATCGGCGAGCGCGCAGGAGGTGACGTTCACGCGCGACATCGCGCCGATCGTCTTCAAGTCGTGCGTGTCCTGTCACCGCAAGGGTGGTCCGGCGCCGTTTGCCCTCACTACCTACGACGAAGTGCGCCGACGCGCCACGCAGATTGCCACGGTGACCAGGAGCCGCTTCATGCCGCCGTGGAAGGTGGAACCTGGCGTTGGCCACTTCGTGGGCCAGGATCCGCTCACCGACGAGCAGATCGCCCGGCTCGAGACATGGGCGGCCGCCGGCGCGCCGGAGGGCGAGCCGGGTGCGTTGCCGCCGCTGCCGAAACTGCCCGATGGCTGGCTGCTGGGACAACCGGACCTGATCGTGAAGCCATCGCGCGCGTACACGTTGGCGCCGCAGCCGACCGACGCGTTTCGCATCTTCGCCATCCGCCTGCCGGTGACGAAGCGAACCTACGTTCGCGGCATCGAGTTTCACCCCGGCAATCTGCGGGTGGTGCATCACGCCAACATTCGCATCGATCGCACTTCTGCCACGCGCCAGTTGGACGAGGCGGATCCGCTGCCCGGTTACGACGGCCTGATGCCGCGATCGGCCGAGTATCCCGATGGCCACTTCCTTGGCTGGACCCCCGGCCAGGTCGCGCCCCTCGTGCCGCCTGATCTGGCGTGGACGCTCGAGCCCGGCAGCGACCTCGTGGTGCAGTTGCACCTGCAGCCGAGCGGCGCGGTCGAAGAGGTGCTGCCCGAGATCGGCTTGTACTTCAGCGACCAGCCGCCGTCGCGGACACCGACCATCTTGCGGTTGGGTTCCCAGGCCATCGAGATTCCGCCTGGCGAGCCGCGCCATGTGATTCGTGACGCCTACACGCTACCGGTCGATGCCGACCTGTTGGCGGTGCAGCCGCACGCCCACTACCGCGCCCGCGAGATCCGCGGCACGGCGCACCTGCCGGACGGGACGTCGCGCGTGGTAATGCACATCACCGACTGGGACTTCCGGTGGCAGCATGTCTATCGCCACGCCTCGCCGATTCGCCTGCCGAAGGGCACGCGGCTGTCGATGGAATACACCTACGACAACTCCGCCGACAACGTCCGCAATCCGGAGCTGCCGCCCGCCAAGGTCTATTGGGGCCAGCGTTCGAAGGACGAGATGGGCGACCTCTGGTTCCAGTTGCTCGCGGCCAACGACCGCGACCGCCAGCTGATGCGCGACCAGATCGCGACCAAGATGACCGTCGAGGACATCGCCGGCTACGAAACGATGCTGCGCGTGGATCCCCGTGACGCCGAGCTGCACGACGATGTGGCGCTGCTGTACATGGGGATCGGGCAGATGGGGCCGGCGATCAGGCATTTCGAGGCGACGGTCTCGCTTAAGCCAGATTTGGCGGCGGCCCGCTTTAACCTGGGCACCGCGCTGGCCCAGGCCGGACGCCTCGATGAGGCGATTGCCGCCTTCCGCGCCGCCCTGGCGCGCCGCGCCGACTACGCGCTGGCGCACAACAACCTGGGGCAGGTGTTGCTCGCCCAGGGCAAGACCGGTGATGCGCTCAAGCACTTGCAGGAGGCGGTCCGCCTGGATGCAGCGAATCCGCAGGCGTTATTCGGGTTGGCGGAAGCTTACGCCGCGGTCGGATCGTTCGACCTGGCGCTCGCCACTATCGACCGCGCGCTCAAGCTGCCCATGCCAGAGGCGCTGGCGCCGCGCGTGCTGGCGAGGCGCGCCGAGTACCTCAAGCGCCTGTCGCAATAACTGATGTGGCGTCCGGCTTTAGCCGGACCGTGCGCGAACGCTATCTCAGAGCGGATCCGGCCGGCGCGACAAGCTTCTGAATCAGCGGCTCCAGCTGCTCCATGGTCAACTGCCCCGGGTTGTACTTCGAGACGTTGCCCGCCCGATCAATCAACACCAGCGTGGGCGTCGTCGAGACGCCGTACTGCGCGAAAATCTGTTCGCTGATCGGCACCGGGATGTTCTTCATCCACGGGTAGTCGCTGTCGCGGACACCCGTGAGATAGGTCAGCTCCTCGTCCGGACCGGCCGGCTGGCGCTTGGCGACGTAGCCGTAGAACTTGGTCGGCGCCACCAGCGTCAAGCCGGTGCTCTTGTACTTCTCCAGCAGTGTTGCGAGGACCGGCCCCTGGGCCTTGCAGTCGGGGCACCAGTGCGCCCACAGGTAGAGGATTACCGGCTTGCCCTTGAGCGCAGCCATCGCCGGCGGCGCCGCGCCAATCCACTTCGGGCTGTCCACGGGAAACGCCGGCGAGCCCTCGAGGCTGAGCAGGTTGACGTTCTTGTTGAGGCGTTC
>JBEGVQ010000073.1:0-48799 GCA_041178345.1 Acidobacteriota bacterium
ATGCCGTAGTCGATCACGTTGAGAATCGTCGTCAGTACCGTGTTGATGATGGTGCGCCCGCCAGGGGTGCCGGTGACCATGAACAGCTGGCCGTCCTTGGCGATGATGGTCGGCGCCATGCTCGACAGCATGCGCTTGCCGGGCCGCGCCAGGTTGGGGTTGGTGCCGATCATGCCGCGCTCGTCGGTCAATCCGGGCTGGCCGTTGAAGTCGCCCATCTCGTTGTTCAGCAGGAAGCCGGCCCCGGGCACGACGATGCGCGAGCCGTAGCCGTATTCGAGGGTGTAGGTCATGGCGACCGCGTTGCGGCTGGCATCCACGATCGACAGGTGCGTCGTCTCGGGAGATTCGCTGGTCCACGTGAACGAGGTGGTGGACGACTTCGACGCCTTGTTCGGATCGATGGTCTTGCGCAGCCCGTTGGCGTAGTCCTTCGAGATCAGCATCGGCAGCGGGATGTCCTTCTCGAAGTCGGGGTCGCCGAGGTAGCGCGCCCGATCGGCAAACGCGCGGCGCATGGCCTCGGCGGTCCAGTGGATGTTCTTCGCCGAACCGTAGCCGTTGGCCTTGAGGTCAAATCCCTCCAGCACGTTCAGCATCTGGACGATGGCCATGCCGCCCGAGCTTGGCGGCGGCATGCCGTAGATGTCATAGCCGCGGTAGGTGCCCTTGACGACACCGCGCTTCTTGGCCTCGTATGCCTTGAGGTCGCCGGCCGTGATCAGTCCGCCGTTGGCCCGCATTTCTTTCTCGATCAGCGCCGCGGTTTCACCCTCGTAGAACCCGGCCGGGCCCTGCTCGGCAATGCGCGTCAGCGTGCGCGCCAGGTCGCTCTGCTTCAAGATGTCGCCGGCCTCGTACGGCTGGCCGTTCTTCGAGAACTGCGCGAGCGAGGCCGGATACTTCCTGAACTCGGGAATCATCGACGCCAGCGACCGTGCCAGGCCGTGCGAGACCTCGAAGCCGTCGCGCGCCAGCTTGATCGACGGCTCGACCAGCTCCTTCCACGGCTTGGAGCCGGCTTCCTTCCATGCCAGGTGCAACCCCGCCACCGTGCCGGGCACGCCCACCGACATGTGGCTGTTGTGATGCGTGTCGAAGTCGTACTTGCCGTCCTTCAGCCACATCTCCGGCGACGACCGCGCCGGCCCGACCTCGCGGAAGTCATACGACACCGGTTCACCCTTGGCCGGCCGATAGACGATGAAGCCGCCGCCACCGATGTTGCCGGCGGTCGGGTGCGTCACCGCCATGGCGAAGCCCGTGGCCACGGCCGCGTCGATGGCGTTGCCACCGTTCTTGATGACTTCGAACCCAATCTGCGAAGCGATGTCGCTTTGGGTGATCACCATCCCCAACTTGGCGCGGGCCGGGGACGAGCCGGCCTGGATCGTCAGCGACGACAGGGCCAGCAGGGCAATCACAACGAAGAATGCACGGCGAATCATGGCAAAGCCTCCGGGCGGATTATAGGGCACCTAAGGATTCTTGGTCTTGATGGGCGTGTCGTCGCGATTGCCCCATTCTTCCCAGGCCCCGTAGTAGTTCGACAGCCTGGTGAGGTCGTGGCCGACCAGGGCCAGCGTGAAAATGTCGTGGGAGGCGCGCATGCCGACCTGGCAATACACGGTGACCTGATCGGAGGGCAGAATCCCCTTGTCGCGATAGAGCTTCACGAGCTCCGCCGCCGGCTTCATGGCCTTGGTCACCGGATCCATCGTGTCTTCCCAGTAGACCGGCACCGACGACTCGATGAAGCCGCCGCGCTTGATGTTGCGCAGGTCCTTGCCGTCGATCTCATTCTGCGTCCGCGCGTCCACCAGCTTGACGCCCGGCTTGTTGATCGCCGCCTTCACGTCATCGGCGGTCGCCACCCTGACCGTGCCCGGCTTGACGGTGAACACCGCCGCTGCCGGCTTGGGGACGTCGGCACTGGTCGGCCGCTGTTCCGCCGACCACTTGTTCCAGCCGCCGTCGAGCAGCGCCGCGTTGGCGTGGCCGTAGTGGTTCAGGATCCACCACAGGCGGGCGGCGTAGAGCCCGCCGCGATCGTCGTAGGCAATGACGCGCGTGGTGCTGGAGATGCCGAGCCGCGACATCAATGTCTCGAACTCGGCCGGCGTCGGCAGGAAGGTCGGTGGCGCCTTCGGATTGCGAATCCAGTTGTTGTCCACGAACACGGCCCCCGGGATGTGCCCCTCGGCATAACCACGGGTGCGCATGTCGACCACGCGGAGGTTCGGGTCATTCAGGTGCTGGGTCAGCCAGGCCGTGTCGACGAGTAACTCGGGCCGGGCGTAGGTCGTGGGCGACTGCACGCCGAGGAGCAGGGCAAAGAGAAATACCATGGCGGCGATTGTAACCCCGTTGCCGTGTCAGAATGTGGGGACCGTCATGACCTCGGCCGTTCCCGTCGCCTCCAAGCTCCCCGATATCGGCGTCAGCATCTTCGCGGTGATGACCCGGCTGGCCAACGAGCACCAGGCCATCAACCTGTCGCAGGGATTTCCCGACTTTGCTTGCGACCCGGCGCTGGTCGAGGCGGTGGCCAAGGCCATGCGCGAGGGCCACAACCAGTACGCGCCCATGCCGGGCGTGCTGGCGCTGCGCGAGGGCATCGCGGCCAAGGTCGAGCAGCTGTACGGTCCGCGCTACGATCCCGTGACCGAGGTCCTCGTCACCTCGGGCGCGACTGCCGGCCTGTATGCGACGCTGACGGCGCTCGTGCAGCCCGGCGACGAGGTGCTGCTGTTCGAGCCGTGCTACGACTCGTACGTGCCGGTGATTCGCCTGAGCGGCGGCGTGCCGGTGTTCGTGAGCCTGCGCTATCCCGACTACACGGTGAACTGGGACGAGGTCCGCCGCGCCATTACGCCGAAGACGCGCCTCATCCTGGTGAACACGCCGCACAACCCGACCGGCATGATGTGGTCGGCCGATGACATGAAGCAGCTGCAGTCGATCGTTGACGGCACGAACATCCTCCTGATCGGCGACGAAGTGTACGAGCACATCATTTTCGACGGCGGCCGCCACGAGAGCCTGTTGCGCTACGAGGGCTTGCGGGCCCGTTCGATCGTCATCAGTTCATTCGGCAAGACGTTTCACACGACCGGCTGGAAGGTCGGCTACTGCGTCGGGCCGCAGCCGCTGATCGCGGAGGTCACGCGCGTCCACCAGTTCGTGACGTTCACCGTGCACACGCCGTCGCAGATGGCGTTCGCGGAGTTCGTGCGCAAGGATCCCGCCGCACGGGACCTGTCGGGCTTTTACCAGCGCAAGCGGGACTTGTTCCTGGAGCTGACCGCCGGCTCGCGCTTTAAGCCGCTCGCCTGTGGCGGCACCTACTTCCAGTTGATGGACTTCTCGGCGATCTCAAGCGAGACCGACAAGGAGATCGCCCACCGGCTGATCGTCGAGCACGGGGTCGCGTCGATTCCCGTCTCCGCGTTCCTCTACAAGGACACCGGCGGACCAGTGCTGCGGTTCTGCTTCGCCAAGAAGGACGAGACCTTGACGGCCGCCGCCGAACGCCTGGTCAAGATCTGATTACAGGATGCGACGCAGGTAGTGCTCGAGTCCGCGTGACTGGTTCCACTGCTTGGGATAGCCGAGCGACACTTCCTCGAACTTCACGCCGTCGATCTCGCGCGACGAGCGGAGATGCAAATGGCCCGAGACGACCGTCTCGAAGTGGTAGCGGCGGTGCCAGTCGTTCGTTCTCATCGTCCCGCACCAGATCGAGAAACGCGGGATCCGCGGCAGCACGGCCAGGTCGCGGCGCAGCGGGAAGTGATTGGCGACGATCAGCTTCGCGTCCCTGGGAATGGCATCCAGCCGCGCTTCGGTGGCGGCGACCCGAGCGGCGCACCACTCGTCGCAGTTCGGATACGGATTGGGGGCCAGCAGGTCCTCGTCAGCCGACCGGATGCCCGTCTCGGCGGCCCAGGTGAGGGCGTCTTCGCGAGCAATGTGATCCGGCCGGAACGAGTAGTCGAACAGGGTAAAGGTCGGGACGATGGCGCGCAGCGGCCCGTCGCCGGGCCACCGCGGGTACGGATCCTCCGGAGTGAACACGCCGTAGCGGCGGCAGAGCGCGACCAGCCGCTCGTAGTGGGCCGCGCCGCGTTGGTCCGGCGGCAGGGTCGTCGGCGTCCACAGGTCGTGGTTGCCCGGCGTCCAGATCACCTGGGCGAATTTCGGTTCAAGGCTGCGCAGGACGAAGTCGAGGTGGGCCGGCGTCTCGCCGGTGTCGCCGGCCAGGATCAGCCAGTCGTCCGGGAACGCCGGCAAGGCGTCGACCACCCGCCGGTTCTCTTCGTAGCCGACGTGGAGATCGCTCGTCGCCCAGAGCTTCACGGGACGACTTGCCGCAGGCGCACCGGCAGGTCGTCGCCGGTGCGGCGGACGGCCAGGCCGAGCCGGTGGATCGGCGTGGGCCAGTCCTGCTGAAACTGCCAGGTTGCCGGATCGTCCTGCAGCGACGGTTCGATGGTGATGGTCGGCGGCCGGTCCGGCGCGAACTGAAACGCGAAGTCGCCGAGCGGCAAGGCCAGGCCAAGGCCGCGGGCCTTGATGTAGGCCTCTTTCATGGTCCAGTAATCGAAGAACGCTCGCTCCTGCTGAACGGCCGGCAGCGACTGGAGGTGCGCGACCTCGGCCGGCGCGAAGAAGCGGGCCGCGACGTCCTGCGTCAATCGGCGCCCGACGTGTTCGACGTCGATGCCCACTTCTCGGCCGATCGTCACCGCGCAGGCAATCAGGCCGTCGGTGTGGGAGAGGTTGAACCGCAAGTCGGGCACGCCCGCCGGCCGGTCGAGAATCTCGGGCCGGCCGTGCGCGTTGGCAATGAAGTGCCAGTCGGCAGGCGCCACCGGCGCGTACCGCGACAAGGTGGTGCGGGCCAGCGCGCGGGTCAGCAGGAACCGGACCCGGTCGCGCTCGAACACGAACCGCGCCATGCGCTCCCGCTCCTCGGGCGACAGCAGTGGCAGGTACTGGTCCCGTTTAGCGAGCGCCGCGGCGTGGTCGGTCAACACCAGGTCGACGTGCACCGACCGGAACGGCAGCAACTCGATCATGCCGGAGCCTGCCGGCGTCGCCGCAGCATCACCAGTCCGAGACCGGACGCCAGCGCCAGCACCGCCAGTCCAATGCCGATGTCGGCGCCGTGCGCCTGCATGTAATCCAGGGCCTGCCCGCCGTACAGCACCGCCAGGTAGCCCTGGCCGAAGTAGCGGATGCCGCGGCCGATCACAATCGCGACGACGAAACGCCAGGTCGCGACATTCGCGGCGCCGGCGAGTACGACGAACACCTTGAACGGCACCGGCGGCGGCAGCAGGGCCGGTACCACCACCGCGAGAATACCGAAGCGCTGGTAGAGCCGCATGGCGCGATCGACGTGCGCGCCCTTGAGGCGCTTGCGCATGAACACCTCGCCACCATGGCGGGCGACGGCGAAGAGCGCATAGCAGCCGAGCAGCGAACCGGCGGTGGTCATGCCGGCGTAGTAGATCATGCGCTCGGGGTACTTCGCGCTCAGCAACATCACCAGCACGTCGTTGACCTGCGGAAACGACAGGAACGACGAGTCGAGCGCGGCGATGATGAACAGGCCGACGCCCCCCAGGCCCGTGGCCCACGCGGTGATGGCCGCAACCACCTTGGTCAGCATCCGGGCGCCTCGGCCGTGGGCGCGGCGGCGACGGTGTCGCGCGGGTAGAACGCCAGGCCGGCGGTGGCGAAGATCAGGCTGCGCACGCGCCGGAACAGCGCCAGTGTGCCGCCACCGGCCAGGCCGAGCGCCTTCACCACCGCGACGTTCGACGCCTCGAGGGCGCCAAGGTTGCCCGGAATCGCGCCGCTCGCGACGCTCGCCGATCGCGTGAACGTTTCGACAATAATGCCGACCCACAGCGAGATGGATTCGCCCATGGCCCAGAACACCAGGTAGACCTCGAGCGCCATCACCGCATAGCACGCCACGCTGAGCGCGACCAGCGCCTCGAGCCGCTGCGGATCAGTCCGCGCCAGCTTCAGGAACAAATCTTCCACGGTGCTGATGATCCGCACCGTGCGGCCGCCGGCCCACCGCCATCCGGTGCGGGCGTGAATCTTCGAGATCAGCGGGCCGAAATAGCGTCCCGATCGCATCAGGAACAGCAGCGAAAACACCAGCACGACCAGCGCCGTGGCGGCGATGCCCAGGAACACGCCCTGCCAGGCGCGCGGCAGCATGTCGGACGAGACCGCAAACGCCGCAAACATCCCGACACCAACCACGCTCATGATGCCCATGGCGGTGCGTTCGAGCACCGACGCCGCGGCCGAGACCACCGGCGGCACCCGGTCCATCAGGAGCACGACCCGAAGCGGTTCGCTGGCCACGCCGCGGATGGTGAAGTAGCCGACGGCGTCGGCGGCCAGCCGGACGCGGAACACCCGCCAGAACGATGGCCGCACCTCGGGCGGGAAGCACACCCACCAGCCGGCCGCGCGCATCACGTGCCAGATCACGCTCGGGATCAGCACGATCGGCAAGGCCAGGCCCAGCTCGCGCACCTGCCGGAAGGTCTCGTCACGGTCGAGGCCCATCACTGTGTAGATGAAGAGGGCGACGCCCAGAACAAGGGCCGCGAGCGAAATCAGTTGTGGGACCGTTCGTCTCATCAGCGCACGTTCTCGGGAATGATGCGCTCCACGATCACCGCGTCGCGCCACACCCCGTCGAGCTTGCCGTGCTTCTGGTAGCGGTCGCGAGTACGATAGGACGAGGTTGGCACGCCGTCGAACCGCCCACGCGGCCGGCCATACCCTTCGTTGTAGATTTGGGCTATCGCCGGGATGTCGCCCGGGGACGCCGCTCGTGCGGACCACGTCATGAGAATAGGAAAGCTCTTCATGTTAACCCGGACCACCGCGTTGATTCTCGCTCTCTCCATCGGATTCGTGACGGTCGCCGAGGCGCAGCGCCGGCACCCGGTCAGCGGGCGCGTGTTTGCGCCGGTCATGGGCGTCGGCGGCGCCGGCTGGCTGGAGCGGCCCGAGCGGGAGGCGGAAGAGGCGCCCTCGAAGGCACTGGCGGTCCTCGAGCTGAAGCCCGGCATGGTGGTGGCCGACATTGGCGCCGGTTCCGGCTACTACACGTCGCGGATGTCGAAGCTGGTGGGCGCGGCCGGCCGAGTGTATGCCACCGACATCCAGCCGGGGATGATCGAGCTGCTGAACCGCCGGATCAAGCGCGAAGGACTGGCCAATGTCACCCCGGTCCTCGGCACCATGGAGGACCCGACGCTGCCCAACGCGTCGATCGATCTGGCCATCCTGGTGGACGTGTACCACGAACTCCAGAACCCTCAGGTGTTCCTGCAGAAGCTGCGCCCGGTCTTCAAGCCCGGCGGGCGGCTGGTGCTGGTCGAGTTCCGCAAGGAGGATCCGAAGGTGCCCATTCTCGAAGTCCACAAGATGAGCGTGGCCGAGGTGAAGCTGGAACTGGAGGCCGAGGGCTTCGTGATCGACAAGGTGATCGACGTCCTGCCTTGGCAGCACATTATCGTCCTTCGCGTGAAGTAGAATCCCGCGCATGCTCACAGGCACCGCGCGAGAAGCTGCAGCAGAGTTCTTCGGCACGTTCATCCTGATCGCGTTTGGCGCGGGCGTGGTCGCCCAGACGGTGCTCAGCCAGGACGGCAATGGCTCGTACCTGGGCATCAACGTCGGCTGGGGCCTCGGTGTCATGCTCGGGATCTACGCCGCCGGCGGCGTCTCGGGCGCGCACCTGAACCCGGCGGTGACGTTTGCCCTGGCGGTGCATCGCACGTTCCCCTGGCACAAGGTCTTGCCGTATGCGCTGGCCCAGACCGCCGGCGCGTTCGCCGGCGCCGCCCTCGTGTTCCTCAACTATCGCGAGGCGTTCACGGCCTTCGACGGCGGGACGCGACTGATCGAGGGGGCCACCGCCACGGCCGGCATCTTCGCCACCTATCCGCAGCCGTACCTGTCTTTGGCCGGTGGCTTCGTGGACCAGGTCATTGGCACCATGTTGCTGATGGCCGGCGTGCTGGCCGTGACCGACCAGAAGAACGTGGCGCCGCCGGCGTGGCTCACGGGACCACTGGTGGGCCTGCTGGTCGTGGCTATCGGCGTCGCCTTCGGCTTCAACGCCGGCTACGCCATCAACCCGGCCCGCGACTTGGGACCGCGGCTGTTCACGCTGGTGGCGGGCTGGGGTCCCGGCGTCTTCACGGCGGGCGGTGGCTGGTGGTGGGTACCGATCGTGGCGCCGTGCGTCGGCGCGGTGCTCGGCGCGTGGCTCTATGACCTGTTCATCAACCAGCATCACGAGGCCCCGGAGGCCAGCAAATGAAATTCGTTCTCGCCCTTGATCAGGGCACGACCTCGAGCCGCGCGATCGTGTTCGATCGCGCGGGCACGGCGGTGGCGACGGCGCAGCAGGAGTTTCCGCAGCTCTTCCCCGGGCCGGGGCACGTCGAGCACGATCCCGAAGCGATCTGGGCGACGCAGTTGCAGACGGCGAAGGACGCGCTCGGGAAGGCCGGCATCACGGCGGCCGAGATTGCCGCGATCGGTGTCACCAACCAGCGCGAGACTACGGTGCTGTGGGACAAGGCCACCGGCACGCCGATCGCCAACGCCATCGTCTGGCAGAGCCGCGTGACCGCGCCGATCTGCGATCGGTTGAAGGCCGAAGGTCACGAGCCGGCCTTCCGAAAGAAGACCGGCCTCGTCGTGGACGCCTACTTCTCGGGTACAAAGATCAAGCACCTGCTCGACTCCCACGACGGCCTGCGCGTCCGCGCCGCGAAGGGCGAAGTGCTGTTCGGCACCATCGACACGTTCCTGATCTGGCGCCTCACCGGCGGCAAGGTTCACGTCACCGACGTCAGCAACGCCAGCCGCACGCTGCTGTTCAACATCCACACCATGCAGTGGGACGACGAGCTGTTGAAGCTGCTCGATGTGCCGCGCGCGATGCTGCCGGAAGTGAAGTCGTCGAGCGAAGTGTACGGGCACACTGACCCAGCGCTGTTCGGCGCGGCCATTCCCATTGCCGGCGCGGCCGGCGACCAGCAGGCGGCGCTGTTCGGCCAGGCGTGCTTCGAGCCGGGGTCGGCGAAGAACACTTATGGCACCGGCTGCTTCATGTTGCTCAACACCGGCGCGAAGCCCGTGCCATCGGCGAAGGGCCTGCTGACGACCGTCGCCTGGAAGATCGGCGGCCAGACGACCTACGCGCTCGAAGGATCGGTGTTTGTCGCCGGCGCGGCGGTGCAGTGGCTGCGCGATGGCCTCGAGGCCATTGACGCGTCAGCGGATGTCGAGAAGCTGATGGCCACGGTCGACGACACCGACGGCGTCTACCTGGTGCCGGCGTTTGTCGGCCTGGGCGCGCCGTATTGGGATCCCCGGGCCCGCGGCGTGATCGTTGGGCTGACCAGGAACACCAAGATGGCCCACGTCGCCCGCGCGGCGGTGGATGCGATGGCCTATCAGACGCGCGACGTGCTGGAAGTGATGCAGCTTGAATCCGGCCTTCCGCTCACGACCTTGAAGGTGGATGGGGGAGCCGCGGCCAACGCGATGCTGCTGCAGTTCCAAGCGGATCTTCTGAACGTCACCGTCCGGCGACCGGTCGTGGCGGAGACGACGGCGCTCGGCGCGGCGTATCTGGCGGGGCTGGCGGTCGGCTACTGGAAAGGTACGGACGACGTCGCCGCGAACTGGGCGCTCGACCGCGAGTTCCGCCCGGCCATGCCGAAGGCCAAGAGCGACAAGCTGTACGCGGGTTGGAAGAGGGCGGTCGGCCGCTCGCTCGACTGGGAAAGCTAGTCCGGCTTCAGGCGGACCTCATCCTGCCGGAAACAGCAGGGCGCGCGCCCACTCGTTCTTCGCCGACAGGTGATACACCAGCGATCGCGATAGTTCCGGCACCCACGCCGCGGCCGGCACGAAGCCGGTGAACATCAACCCGTGCTCCTCGTCCACGCACCAGGCGCCAAGCTGGTGGGCATCGGGCCCGAGCCGTTCGTTCGCGTTCAGGCGCTGCGCGACCATCGCGTCGGGTTCGACCGGCAACTTCAATCGCATCTGCAAACCGCTGCCGAGCGACGGATGCGCGGCTGCGGCGTCGAGTTCGAGCCGCGCGTGCACCTCGCCGGCCGCGAACTCGAGGTCGGCGTCGAGGCGGTGCACATCGTTGGCGGCGAGCAGCCACGGCCGGGGTTCCACGTGCACCAGCTGGGCCAGCTCCTCGGGCGAGAACGGCGACTCGGCCGCGCCGCGCTGCTGGTAGATCTCGAGAATGCCCACCATCTCGTCAGGCGTGTGGCGCATGCCCATTTTCGGATGGGGCGACGCTGCGACCGCGCCTCCGAAGGCCCCGGCCAGCTCCGCCGCCTCACCATACGCGTCCGTCATCTGCAACGCCATGGCGTGCAGGGCGATGGTCTGGGCCAATCGATAGTTGTCTTCAGTGAGCGAGACCGACGAGTGCAGCGAGATGGTGCCGGCCGCCGGCTCGGCAACATGGGCGCTGAGCGACGCGAAGCGGTTGACGGCGGCCAGCCGCGTCCACGTGGCGTCGTCCATCGGCACGCCGGCGATCAGATCGGTGTCGACGTGTAGCGTCGTGAGTGGCACGCCCTGGAACTCGCGCGGCTCGGCGACCCACACGCGCTGCCTCAGCGACGAGGCCCACCAGGTGAACGAGGTCTTCTCCTGCACCGCCCATTCCGCTTCGATCTGCATGCGGGCGGTGAGAAACCTCAAGACCTCTTCAATGAATTCCACTAGGTGCCGCTACTCCTGCCAGCAATGGTACATCGCAATGGATGCGGCAGTCGTGACGTTCAACGAGTCAACGGCGGCGGTAGTGGGGATGCACACGCGGTAGGTCGAGGCCGCCATGGCCGGCTCGGTGAGGCCGTCGCCCTCGGCGCCGACGACCAGCGCCAGCTTGGCGCGGCGGGGCAGGTCCATCAGCGGCAACGCATCGTGGCGCGGCGTGAGCGAGGCGACGGTGAAGCCGTCGGCGCGCAGGTCGGTGATGGCCGATGGCCACCCCGGCGCGGTCACGAACGGAACGACCAGCGTGGCTGCCATCGACGTGCGGATCGCCTTGCGATACAAGGGGTCGCCGCAGTTGGGTCCGAGAATCACCAGTTCGACGCCGAAAGCCGCGGCGGTGCGGAACAGGCCGCCGACGTTGTCGGGGTTGTTCACGCCCTCCATGACGAGGACGCGCGACAGCGGGCCGGCGGCAATGCGGTCCAGCGTGGCCGGCTCGGGCCGGCGCGCCAGGGCGAGGCAGCCGCGGTGGATGTTGAAGCCGGCAATGCCGTTCATCAGGGCCTGATCGACCAGGTAGATCGGCGCGGTGGCCAGGTGGAGCACATCGCCCAGGTTGTCGAACGCGGCCGGCGTCAGCAGGATCGATTCGACATCCCATTGCCGCAGGTCGAGCAGGCGCCGGACGACGAGGCGGCCCTCGGCGATGAACCGGCCGCGATCGAGCATGTGCCGGTGGTCGGCCAGGTGCTGATAGTCAGCGACCCGTGGGTCGGCCAGCGCCGCAATCGTGATGGGCAGCGGCATCTCTCCCATTGTACTTCCGCCTCCGCCAAGGCTCCCTCGGCACCAGCACGGCCGGCGAGACTGGGTGCGCGCACACCCTCTTGGTCTCCGGTCGTTAATGCCATTCGTTCTTTTGGACGACTGGCATCTGCAGCGCGCGCTCGCGGTCGAGGTCGAGCGAGCCGACGTGCAGTGACAGGGGAGACTGGACCCACTTGTAGATCGACTGCGAGAACAACTTGGTGAATCTGGTGGCGCACTGGTCGAGCGCCGCCGCATCCATCTGCGGGAACAGCGCCTGGAGCGCGGTGCCGACTTCGCCGGGTGACATCTTCTCGCCGGCGTAGAGGTGCAGGCAGGCGTCGAGCACGGGGAAGGGCATCAGCTCGTGTTCGGCGACCTGTGCGTCGGCGAGTTCCGGACCCGGGTCGGTGGCCAAGGTTGCTGACACACCCTTGAAGCCGAAGCGGCGTTCGAGCCGTTCGAGCAGGGCAATGACCACGGTCTTGGGGACGTTGGCAATCACCGACAAGGCGCCTTCGAGATCGCCGCCGATGGTGGTGTAGCCGACGGCCTTCTCGCTCATGTCGCCGGTTTGCAGGAACAATGCGCCCGACGAGTTGGCCCAGTTCCACATTCGCTGGCCGCGCACGCGCGCCTGGATGTTCTGGCGGGTCAGCTCGGTCAATGGCTTGCCGTCGAGCATGGCGGCGGCGGCGGCCACTTCGCGATCGGTGGCCTCGTCGATCGGGCTGGTCGTGAGCGACACGCCCAGCTCATCGGCCAGCTGCTGCGCGGCATGCTTTGTCTCGGGCTGCGAATGGCGGCTGGGCATGTAGAACGCGGAGATCGCAGCGCCACCCGTGATCAACTGGGAGGCGCGCCACGCCACGGCCAGCGTGAGCATGGAATCGCGTCCGCCGGAGAGAGCGATGCCGAGCGAGCTGAACGCGCCGGTCTTCTCGTAATAACTCTTCACGCCGAGCGCGAGCGCTTCGAACAGGTCGTCGAGCGCGCGTTCGCGGGGGTCGGCGGCCGGCTTCGTGCTGGCAGGCAGAAAGAAGCTGCCGCCCTCGGGCGCCGGGTAGGTCAGCGCGGTGCGATCGGCGGTCGCGGCGGCCACGGGCACGGCCGGCACGGTCTCCCGCTGCAGCCGGAACGCTTCGCAGTCGCTGCGCCAGGTGGTGTTCTCCATGCGCAGCCGCCGCGTGCGATCGAGATCGACGACCGACGACCACCAGCCCTGTTCAAAGCGGGGTGCCTCGAAGACCAACCGGCCGTTCTGGAAGATGAAGCCGCCACCGTCGTAGATCAGCCCGTCCTGGCCGCCGACCGCATTGGCATAGAGCAACACCGCCTGGTTGTCGGCCGCGCGCGTCGCCAGCATCTCGCGGCGGGTCGAGTCGATGCCCATCCGGTAGGGCGAGCTCGACACGTTCACCACGATCTCTGCGCCCGAGTAGCAGCGCCGGCGCATGGGGCCATCCGGCGACCACGCGTCCTCGCACACCTCGACGGCGACCTCGCCAAAATCGAACGCGAACAGGTAGTCGCCGAGCGGCACCCCGCCGGCATCGAGCGCCAGGCCGGCGCCGCCGCGCGAGAACGTGCGGCCCTCGTAGAACACGTTGTAGGTCGGAAGCTTCTCTTTCGGCACCAGCCCGGCGATCACGCCGCGATGGACGACGGCGGCGGAGTTGAACAGCTGGCCGCCCACCGAGACCGCCAGGCCGAGGACGTAAACCGTGCCATACCCGGCGGTTTCGGCGGCAAAGCGGTCGAGTTCGCGGCGCTGGCCCTCCAGGAAGCCACGCCACTGGACCAGGTCCTCCGGCGGATAACCACCGATGGCCTGCTCGGGAAAGGCGCCAATGGTGACGTCGGCCTCGCCCATGGCGCGGGCCACCTCGATCAGCCGATCGACGTTCGAGACCACCGCCCCGACCGTGGGGCTGACGCTGGCGATTGCCAGTTTGGCCAGGCGCATATCTGGTTCAGCTTAACAGGGATGGGACCCTGGCCGCCTGGTCGGGCGTCATAGTGAGCAACTATGGAACTCGTCAAACAGTGGGGCCTCGGCCTGGTCGTCGTCATCCTGATGGACGCGGTGTGGCTCGGGCTGCTGGCCAGCCAGTTCTACAAGAGCGAGCTCGGACCGCTGCTGCGCCAGCATCCGGATGGCAGTCTGGACCCGCGTTGGCTGCCGGCCCTGCTGCTCTATGCCTTGATGGTGCTGGGCCTGGCCCTGTTCGCCCTGCCCCGGGCGCGCGCCGGCGCCATCGGCGGGGCCGCGCTGTGGTCCGCGGTCTTCGGGGTGATTGCCTATAGCGTTTACGACCTGACCAACTACGCGACCATGCAGGGTTTTCCGCTCAAGGTCGTCGTGGTCGACATGATCTGGGGCGGGGTCATTTGCGCGGCCGCCGGCGCGGCCATGCACGCCGTGGGCCGGGCCTAAGCTACCGAATCACACCGATTAGGCGAATCGGCACCGATTCTCTGGCCGCGCCCTTGGGGGCCCTACCTCGCGATCTGCCTCTCGCCGAGCCACCGCGACGGCTTCGGCGCCTTGCGGCGCTTCAGGCCGAAGTGCTCGACGGCATATTTTTCCAGATGGGCCACCGCGTCGGGTAACGAGTCGGTCACCAGCATCAGGTCCAGGTCGCCCGGCGAGACCGTGCCTGCCTCCACCATGGTCCGCATCATGGCCAGGAACGGAGCCCAGTAATCGCGGCCCATCAGGACGATGGGGAACTGCAGGATCTTGCGGGTCTGGATCAGGGTGAGCGCCTCGGACAGTTCGTCGAGCGTGCCGAGCCCGCCCGGCATCACCACGAAGGCGTAGGAGTACTTCAGCAGCAGCACCTTGCGCACGAAAAAATAGTGGCAGTCCACCCACCGATCGAGATACGGGTTTGGCTCCTGCTCCATC
This sequence comes from Acidobacteriota bacterium, assembly GCA_041178345.1. GTDB lineage: Bacteria > Acidobacteriota > Vicinamibacteria > Vicinamibacterales > UBA2999 > 12-FULL-67-14b. The sequence goes on from JBEGVQ010000073.1 coordinate 14,528, forward strand.
GGCAACTTGATGTTGCAACCGACCGAGAGTCCACCGGCCTCGCGCGCGCCGCGATTGGCGGCCTCCATCACGCCGGGACCGCCGCCGGTCATCACGGTAAATCCCATCTTCGACAACGCGCCGCCGACCTCACGGGCCATGGCGTAATAGCGGTGGTGCTCGTCGAAGCGGGCCGACCCGAAGACGGTCACACAGGGACCAATGAAGTGCAGGGCGCGGAAACCGCGAATCAAGTCGCGTCCCGCTCGCAAGACCATGAGCAGCTCGCGGATTCGGGAGTGGGGGCCTTCGAGCAGTTGGCGATCAGGTTCAGCGATGATGAATGGTGTAGAGTTCATTGTCTATGACCCGACGGGTTCGTTTTGTCGTGGCTGGCTTGGTGTCGGCCTTGTTCGTGTCGCCCACACCCGCTCGCTCACAGACTATCTCACCCGCGGCGGCGCCGTCGGCGACGACGACTCGTGGCAGCGTGTTGGACGTATCCGGCGGGGTCATCCCCGGCGCCGAGGTGGTCGTTCGCACACCTGATGGCGGTTCCGTGACCGTGCGCAGCGACGGCGAAGGCAACTTCGATGCCGGGACGGTGGCGGTCGCGGTTCGCGTCACCTCTGAAGGCTTCGAACCGGCCGACGTCGCCGTCACCGGCTCGGGGCCGGTGTACGTCGTGCTCCGCCCGTTGAATTTCGCCGACTCGGTGGTCGTCACCGCCACGCGCGGCGCCGAACGGCTGCCGAGCGCCGCCAGCGCCACCGTGATTACCAGCGCCGAGTTGACCAACATGGCCGCGGGCTCGCTGGACGACGCCTTGCGATCCACCCCGGGGTTCACCCTGTTTCGTCGCAGTTCATCGCGCGTGGCCAATCCCACCACCCAGGGCGTCACGTTGCGCGGCGTCTCTGGCTCGGGCGCGAGCCGCACGCTGGTGCTGGCCGACGGCGTGCCGCTGAACGACCCGTTTGGCAGCTGGGTCTACTGGAACCGCGTGCCGCAGGCCGCGGTCGACCGGGTCGAGGTCGTGCGCGGCGCCACCGGCGACCTGTACGGTGCCGGCGCGCTCGGTGGCGTGGTGCAGGTGCTGACCGTTCAGCCCAGCCGGCCGCGGGCGCGAGCCACCTTTGACGGTGGGTCGCACGACACCTTTCGCGGATCGCTGTTCGGCGCCGCCGAACGCAACGGCTGGTCGGCCACGGGCGCCTATGAAGGCGTGCGCACCGACGGCGCGTTCATTGTCGCCCCCGAAGTGCGTGGTCCGATCGACCAGGCGGCCGACAGCGATTACCAGACCGGCTTCGCGACGGCCGGCTACCGCCAGAGCAACTGGCACCTGACGCTGCGCGGCGCCGCCTACACGGAAGAGCGTGGCAACGGCACGCCGGCCCAGGTGAACTCCACCGACTGGAAACAGTTCTCGCTCGAGGGTGGCGGGTTAATGGGCGGCGGCGTGCTGCAGGCGCGGGCGGCCGCGAGCAACCAGGATTACTACCAGACGTTTTCGTTCGTCCCCGCGACCCGCGCCACCGAGCGCCTGACCTTCGAGCAGTTCATCGATACCAAGCACGCCATGGCCAACGGCCAGTGGACGCGTCCGCTCGGCCGTGCCACGCTGATCGTCGGCGGCGACTACCACCGCACCGAGTCGGCCCAGGACGAGTTGCGATACACGCTCATCGGCGGGGTCAACACGCCCAACGGGCCGTTCGCCTCCGGCGGTACCGAGACGCTCGGCGCCGCCTATGCGCGCGCCAGCATCACCGCCAGCGATGCCCTGACCTTCGAAGTGGGTGGCCGCGTCGACTGGTGGAACTCCGAGCCGCTCAACCCGGCTGATCCCACCAAGCAGGTGACCTTTGTCAGCCCGCGCGGGGCGCTGGCGTGGCGCCAGGGCCGCTTCCAGGTGCAGGCCTCGGCCTACCATGCCAACCGCACGCCGACGCTGAACGAGCTGCACCGGCGGTTTGCCGCCGGCCAGGCGATCACCAACGCCAACCCGCAGCTCGATCCGGAAACGCTGACCGGCGTCGAAGGCGGCGTGCTGACGCAGTGGTCGCGCACCTCGTTCAGGGCCACTGCGTTCTTCAACCACCTCGATGGGGCGATCGCCAACGTCACGCTGACGCAGACGCCGACCTCGACCATTCGCCAGCGCCAGAACTCCGACAGCATTCGCGCCACCGGCGTCGAAATGGAGTTCGACACCCGCGTCTCGACGGCGTTTAGCGTCAACGCCCAACTGGTGCTGACGTCGAGCCACTTCCGCGGCTCGGTAGCGACGCCCGCGCTCGGAGGCAAGACGGTGCCGCAGGTGCCAGTGGTGCAGGGGGGCTTCGGGCTGACCTGGGCCGAGCCGCGCTGGTTCACGGCCGCCACTCAGTTGCGGTTCAGCGGCGAGCAGTATGACGACGACCTCAACACCCAGTCGTTCATCCTGAACCCGTACGCGGTGTGGGATGCCACGGTGAACCGCGCCATCACCCGCGGCCTGAATGCGTTCGTGGCGGTCGAGAACATTCTCGACACCGAGTTCGACACGGCCCGCACGCCGCTGCGCCAGATTGGCTGGCCGCGGACCGTGCGAGTCGGCGCCCGTGTCAGCTGGCAGTAGCCGTTTCAGCCGGGAGTCGGGAGTCGAAGATGCGCAGACTCGCCATCGCTTTTGCAGGTGCGGCACTGTTGGTCACCAGCGCAGCCGCACAAAAGATCGAGCGCATCAACCCGCCGGGGCTGAGCCCGCCCACCACCTATTCGCACATCGTCAAGGTGGGCGACATTCTCTATATCGCCGGCCAGCTTGGCGCCGACGCGGAGGGCAAGCTGGCGGGGCCGGGGATGGTTGAGCAGCTCGAACAGGTCCTGAAGAACCTTCAGACGGCCCTCAAGTCGCAGGGCGCCGACTTCTCGCACGTCGTCAAGATCAACATTTACGCCACGGACGTGGATGCGTTCCGGGCGCCGGAGGCCACCGCGGTGCGCGCCAAGTATTTCGGGACCAATCGGCCGGCCAGCACCCTGGTCGGCGTCACCCGGCTTGCGAGTCCCGAATACAAAGTCGAAATCGAAGCCACCGCGCACCTGCCCGGCGGTATTCGCCTGCTCAAACAATAGCCCGCTGCTCCGCACTACAATTGGAGCAATGTCTGCGATCATCCTGTTCGATGGCGAGTGCGCGTTTTGCGAGGGCTCGGTGAAGTTCATCGCCCAGCGTGACGGCGGCTACTTCCGCTTCGGCGCATCGCAATCGCCCGCGGCCGTGGCGTTGCTGGCCTCGCACGGCACCAGCCGGGCGGCCACCCGCAGCATTGTCTTGATCGAGGACGGCGAGGTGTACTTGCGATCGACCGCGTCGCTGCGGATTGCGCAGCGCCTGTCGGCGCCCTGGCGATGGGCGGCGGTGTTGCTCTGGATTCCCCGGCCTGTTCGCGATGCCGCCTACGCGGTGGTCGCGGCCATCAGGATCCGGCTGGCCGGGCGCGCCAACGCCTGTGAGATCCCCCCGCCCGAGATTCGCGCCCGCTTGATCTAGGCGATGGAGGTACGATGGCCGGCGAAATGCTGAAGCCTTCGGCGCTGCTCATCCTCATCCTGGCCGCCACCGCCGCGTGCACGTCCGATAACTCCCCGACCGCGCCCACGCCCGTGGCGGCGCTGCCGCCAATCGTGGTGCCCCTCCCCACCACTGTTCCCGGCGTGCTGAGCCTGGTGATGCCCATCGAGCCGTCGGCTGTGGCCACGGGCGCGTTCGGGCTCGCGCCGTTCGGCTACCACGGCGCCGAGCATGCCGCCGACGGACATCCCGGCTGGGACGTGGAGTACCGAATCGGCGGGCTGGTCCGGGCCGCCGCGGCCGGCGTGGTGGAGAGCGTGGCCCCCGATCCGTCGGCAGCGGGCCGCAGCATCGTGCAGCTCGAACACGTGGTGGGCACACATTTCTATCGCACCACCTATACCAACCTCGCCAGCGTGAATCCTGAGGTCGTCGCTGCCGCAACCGTCCGCGCCGGACAGGCGCTGGGAACAGCCGGCACGGTGTCGCAGATGGTGGGAGCGACCCTCATTACCTACGCGATGACGCATTTCCAGTTGGATGACTTTGAGTACTACCGGGCGATTCCGGATCCGAACGCGGTCACGCCCGAGCCGTTCCTGTCGGCCGATGCGAAGGCGTTCTTCGATCGGACCTGGAGCACGGCGGTCACGAGCGCCGAGTTGCTGGAGCCGTTCGCCTCCAATCCGCGCGGCCTGCGCTTTCCGGCCACGCGCACCTGGATGCGGGTGGCCGGTGACGGTCCTGCGGGCATCCGGTTCTCGCGGGCCGACGCGCGCAACCCGAATTACGAGTACGCGCTGCTGACCGAGTCGGGCACCGCCATCGAGACGGGCACGGTCGCGCTCGGCCTGGCGAACCGGCCGTTTCCGTCGATCGACCTGGTGTCGCCGCTCGGCCGGCGCCTCGGCAGCTATGACATCGTCTCGGACGAGATGAGACTGTCGCTCGCCAATGCCGGCGGCGGCCGGCCGACCAACCTCGGCGCGGCCAGTACTTACCGCACGCCGCGCTGAGGACGACAGAGAGAGAGTTAGCCACAGAGGACACAAGAGAACACAGAGCAATAATTTCAACGACTCAGGCGGGTTCGACCCTCAGTTTCTGCCATCTCCATCCACCGGTTCCATCAATTTGCCCAGCAACCTGACGGCACGCCTCATGCTCATACGAGGGCCATGGAACAACGGGATCCTCTTACCGAACGAATCATCGGTTGCGCCATCGAAGTGCATCGCCATATGGGCGCCGGCCTGCTGGAGAAGCCCTACACGCTGGCGATGTGCATCGAACTGGCGTCCTGCGGCCTCAATTTCGACCGGGAACGGTTGGTGCCGCTGACCTATAAGGGCATTCGAGTCGGCGAGTACCGGCCGGATCTGATCGTCGAAGGACAGGTCGTCGTCGAAGTGAAGAGCGTTCTGCATCTTGAACCGGTCTTCACGGCTCAGATGCTGACCTACCTGCGGATCACTAACATTCGAACCGGGTTGATCCTGAACTTCAACCGCCCGGTTCTACGCGAGGGGATCAAGCGCTTCGTCCTGTAGCCGTGTCGCCCAAGGAGTGCCCCGTGACAGGCATTTCGATGAGTTGTCTCTGTGTCCTCTGTGTCCTCTGTGGCTAAGGAATTTTGACCTGTGTCCTGCCCGCACCCAGTGGCGCCAGCCTCGTATAGAAGTGCGCGTAGATCTTGCCCGCCACCAGGTCCTCCCGGTCACGTCCTCGCAGCATCAACGTCCCCGAGCCGGTGATCTGGTTCGGCACGAGCAAGTGGGCGATGATCGGCCCCGGCTTGTCGCCGTCGCTGCGCTGCAGGGTCAATCCCGCGACTCGATCGGTGCCGATGGTGGGGGTCGTGGCGTCGTATCGCAGTGAGCCCGTCGTCCGGTCGTAGGTGAACTTGACGGTGCTGCCGCCGACGGTCGCCTCGAAGCTCACCGGTGGTGGCGCGGCGCCGTTGATGAGCGGAGGAGTGCTGAAGGGCGGCCGGCGCGGCTTGGTGGCCTGCTCCCAGCCGTATGCCAGCCTCAACAGTGCCGCTTCCTGGAAGGCGCCGCCCAGTAACTCCAGCCCGATCGGCAGTCCGTCAGCGGTGAAGCCCGCCGGCATCGTGATGGCGGGCAGGCCGGTGGTCGCGCTCAGCTGGCAGTTCGAACCGGCTTGCGCCTCGCCGATCATCGCCGGCTTGCGGCGGAGCGTCGGGTACGCGAGCACCGCGAGGCGTTGTTCCTCGAGAGTCGCCAGCACGGCGGCGCGCAGCGCCCGGCGTTTCACGAAGGCCTGGCGGTAACGCTCGGTCTCCTTCTTCTCGGGTGAGTTGCGCAGGCGGAACGTGGCGTCCAGCTGATCGTGATGCAGGCCGCGCTCGATGATCTCGCCCAGCGACTTGACCGGGGCATTCGGCTGCTTCGCCAGGTACGCGGCCAGGTCGAACTTGAACTCGTCGGCAATCACGCTGCTGTCGCGCAACAGCTCGTCCAGGCCAGGTACCGTGATGTCCACGACCTCGGCGCCCTGCGTCTTCATGCCGTCCAGCGCCTTGCGAACCAGGTTGCCGACCTCGTCGTCTTCGGGCGCGGTCCCGAACAGTCCGCGCAGCACGCCGATGCGGGCGCCCTTCAAGCCGCCCGGCGTGAGCGCGTCGCGGTAGGACCTGGGAATGTGTGCCGCGCCGTCGGCGGTGATCGGGTCGGTGGGATCGGGGCCGACCGTCGCGTCGAGCATGATCGCCAGGTCGGTGACCGTCCGTGCGAGCGGCCCGGCGATGTCCTGCGTCGACGAGAGCGGCATCACGCCGGTGCGGCTCGACAGGCCGTGCGTGCCGCGCAAGCCAACCATGTTCTGGTTCGCGGCCGGGATGCGGATCGATCCGCACGTGTCGCTGCCCATGCCCGCGGCGGCGAGGCTCGCGCCGATGGCCGCGCCGGTGCCGCCGCTCGAGCCGCCGGGTACGCGCATCAAGTCGTACGGGTTTCGCGTCTGGCTGGTCAGCGACGAGATGTTGGTAATCCCCGCCGCCAACTCGTGCATCGTCGTTTTACCGAGAATCACCGCGCCGGCCTCGCGCAGCTTGCGTACCTGGAAGGCGTCGGCCGCCGGCTGCATGGTGGCGAGCCCCAGGTTGCCGCCCGAGGTCGGCATGTCGGCGGTGTCGTAGTTGTCCTTGATCACCACCGGGATGCCGTGCAGCGGTCCGCGCACGCCCTTCTCGGCGCGCTCGCGATCCAGCGCATCGGCGTCTTCGCGCGCGCGCGGGTTGAGCATGACGATGGTGTTCAGTCGCGGCCCCGCCTGGTCGTAGGCCTGGATGCGCGCGAGATAGGAATCCACCAACCCTCGCGCGGTGACCCTGCCGGCTGTTTGCGCGGCCTGCAGGTCGACGATCGATTGTTCGTGGACCTCGTAGAAGTTGAGCACCGGCGCCGGCTGGGGCCGTGGGGCCGGCTTGCGCTGGGCGACGGCGGTGGCTCCATGGGCAGCCAGCATGAACACGGCGGCCACCAGGCCGAGTCGCGGCGAGTGAAAGCGGGTCTCAGTGCGCATGGGCCCTATTCTAGAGCCAGCACCGCTTCACCTTGACACTCATGTCTCCGAATGTCAGCATCTCGCCTAACGTTTGGAGGATGTGTGAAAGCTTCGAGAAGCGTCCGGGAAATAGGCATTGCCGTGGTCACCGCGGCGGTCGTGGCGGCAGGCTTCTGGGCGACCACGCCCGTCACCGGCCAGGCGACCCGCCCGGCGCGCATGGCCGACGGCAAGCCGAACCTCAATGGCATCTGGCAGGCCCTCAACACGGCTAACTACGACGTGCTGTCGCACAGCGCCAAGGCGGCGCTCGCGTTTCAGCCTGGTCCCGTCGTGCCGGTTCCCGCCGCGCCCGTGCTGGCGTTCGGTGCGGTCGGCGCCGTGCCCGGTGGTGTCGGCATCGTCGAAGGCGACGAGATTCCGTACCTGCCTGCCGCCGCTAAGAAGCAGAGGGAAAACCAGGAAGACTGGTTGAACCGCGATCCCGAGATCAAGTGCTACCTGCCCGGCGTGCCGCGCGCCAACTACTTGCCCCATCCGTTCCAGATTCTGCACAGCGACAAGGCCATCTTTTTCGCGTACGAGTTCGCCGGTGCGGTGCGCAACATCTACCTCACGGACCCTGGCGAAGCGCCGGTCGATTCGTGGATGGGGCAGTCGGTCGGTAAGTGGGAGGGCGACACGCTGGTCGTGACCGTGACCGGCCTGAACGACCAGACCTGGTTCGACCGCGCCGGTAACCACCACTCCGAGCAGATGAAAGTGGTCGAGCGTTACACGCCGCAGGGCCCCGACCATCTCTGGTACGAAGCCACCATGGAAGACCCGGCCACCTTCAGCCGGCCCTGGAAGATCCGCATGCCGCTGTACCGGCACATCAATCCCAACGCGCGGCTCAATCAGTTCAAGTGCGTCGAGTTCGTGGAAGAGTTGATGTACGGCAAGCTCCGCAAGACCGCTCAGTAGGAACAGCTGTCAGTAAGAGGACGACATGAATTTCACGAGACGCTCAGGATTCAGGGTGCTGCTAGGGGTCGTCGTGGCGGCCGGCCTGGCCTCGCCCGCGATCGTCACGCTGCATGGGCAGGCTAAGCCGTGGACCATGCCGCGCACGGCCGACGGCAAGCCCGACCTGCAGGGCATTTGGAGCAACGCCACGATCACACCGCTCGAGCGCCCGAAGGAGTACGCCAGCCTCGTGCTGAGCGCGGAGGAGGCGGCGCGGCTCGAGAAGGCGACCGCCGATCGCGTCGAGCGGTTGAACCAGGACAGTGATCCCAACCGGCCGGCACCCCCCCAGGGCGGCGATGGCTCGACCGGAGCGGCCGGCAACGTCGGCGGCTACAACAATTTCTGGCTGGATCCCGGCGAACGGGTCGCCGTGGTTGATGGCCAGTTCCGCAGCTCGCTCATCATCGACCCGCCCGATGGCCGGGTGCCGCCGACGACGCCCGAGGCGCGGGCGCGCGGCCAGGCGCGGCTGAAGACGATGGCGGGACGCGGACAGTACGATCACCCCGAGTTCCGGCCGCTCGCCGAACGCTGCCTGTTGTCGTTCGGGCCGACGACGCCACTCGTTCCGAACTACTTCTATAACAACAACTTGCAGATCGTGCAGACCCCGGACCACGTGATGATCCTGATGGAAATGGTTCACGACGCCCGCATCGTCCGGATTGGCGGCACGCACCTGCCGAAGCACATCCGGCCGTGGATGGGCGACTCGATTGGGCATTGGGAGGGCGATACGCTCGTGGTGGAAACGACCAATTTCCCGCTCCAGCAGCCGTTCCGCGGGGCCGCCGAGAACCTGAAGGTGACCGAACGGTTCCGCCGGGTTGACGCGACCACCATCAACTACCGCTTCACGGTGGAAGACCCGACCACCTTTACCCGGCCGTTCACCGGGGAGATTCCCTTCAGGGCGACAGACGAGTTAATCTATGAATACGCGTGCCACGAAGGCAACTACGCCATGTCGAACGTGCTGAGCGGTGCGCGCAACGAAGAAAAACGCCTGGGGACCAAGAAATGAAAACGCGAACAACCTTCAGTGTGCTGTTGCTCGGGGTCGGCCTGCTACTCGCCGGCCGGTCGGTCATTGCCCATCATGCGTTTGGCGCCGAATTCGATCCGAACGCGCCGATCCGCCTCCAGGGCAAGGTGGTGCGCCTTGAATGGGTGAACCCGCATACGTGGATTCACATTGAGACCATCAAGGACGGCAAGCCTGAAATCTGGATGATCGAGGGCGGTACGCCCAACACCCTGCTGCGGCGCGGCGTGACCCGCGAGACGGTCAAGGTGGGCACCGAGATCATCGTCGACGGCTACCAGACCAAGGACCACTCGCTGAAGCGGGCGAACGGTCGCGACGTGACCTTCACCGACGGCCGCAAGCTGTTCATGGGCTCGTCGGGCACCGGCGCGCCGAAGGATGGCCGCGACCCGACCGAAGGGACCAAGAAGCCCGGCGGCCGATAATGAAACAGGAGACAAGGAGTTTAGGAGAAACCTAATTGGTTTCTCTTGACCTGAACTCTTGTTGGTCGTTACTTACGAAAACCCGATCCACCGACCGGCCGCGGCCACGGTGATCCACAGCGCGATTGACAGCGCGCCGACCAGTTGCTGGCGGCGCGCTGTGTTACGTACGGAATCGCCGAGTGTCACGCGCGCGCGCACGGTGAGTGCAAAGGCGATGGCAATCGGGAGCGTGGTGATCTTGATCCAGAACGCGCCGCTGTAATACAGCTTGATCGGTTCCGACAAGAACAGCGGAATGCCGGTCGCGATCAGGATCGTGAGGCCCGTCAGCATCCACGGCCGCGCGTCGATGGCCAGTTCCGCGACCGCGCGCTCCTTCAACCCCAGCCCGAGCAGCCGGAAGTCGACCAGCAGGATTGCGCCGCCGAGCAGCGCCAGCCCCAGCAGGTGCACCGACTCGATCACCGGAAAGAGCCAGTTCGAACCGATCACCGCCTGGCCGAGCCACAACGTTTCGCACCATTCGAAGAAGGGAAGCAGCATTCGGTCTCAGGGCGTCGGGGGAGGGACGACACAGCCGGCCGCCCAGTTGACGAATGCCGGCTGCGGCTGGATGTCGCAGTCGAACCAGTTGTAGGCAATCATGCGCCCGGCCACGATGATCGCGCCCCATAACACGAGCGACGCGAGCCCGGCCCGCCGTGCCGCCGTGGGCGCGATCACGGCGTGGTCCCATTCGGCGATGCGCTTGAAGACGCCGGTGTGGAAGTACCACACGTTCAGTCCCGCGAGGATCAGGAAGATGACCTTGGCCCGGAAGAAGATGCTCTGGTAGGTGCGCACCGGGATGGCGTAGAACAGCAGCAGCCCGGTGATGTTCATCACGATGAAGCCGGCGATGGTCCACGGCAGCAGGCGCCCGGCCACCTGCGAGACCGGCACATTCTTGAGGGTCAGCCCGAGCAGCCTCAGGTCGAGCACGATCGCGAAACCGACAAACAGCATCAACGCCAGCACGTGGGTCGACTCCACGATCGGGTACATGTACATCGATTCGTGCAGCGCCGTGCTGCCGGCGGTGGAATCGAGCCACTCCGCGAACGCCAGGAGCGACACGGCTAGGGCCTTACCAGTTCGGGCGAAAACTTGCTGTGGCAGCTGGTGCACACGTCGTAGATGTCGCCGCCGATGGTAAAGAGCGCGTCCTTGTCCTTGGCCTCGATCGCCTTGAGGGCGCGGGCGCTCTGGGTGATGAGGGCCTGGGCGTCGGCGACCCACTCCGCGGAGCCGTTCGAGCGCTGCGGCAGCATCAGCAGGTTGCCCGACTCCGCCAGCTGGATGGCGTTACCCCGCACGCCGGCCCATTCGTCATCGGTCGCCGGGAACTTCTCGAAGACGCCCTCGATGGTGGAGATGGTGCCGACCGAGTCCCACAGGCCGTCGGCCGCCGGATCCAGGACGTTCAACATCAAGTCCTTCATGTTGGCGGTGGTCTGGAACGGAGGCGGCGGGGGCGGCGCCGGACCGGTGCAGGCCGACGCGCCCAGCACGGCGATGGGAAGCAGCCACGCGAGTATCCGCATGCGTGGCATCTTAGCCGAGCTTGGCCGTCAAGGAAACGTGATCTCGGTGGCTGGGGGACCAGGGCGGGCCACGAACCACGGGACCGGGGCGGTCGCGGGGACTCGCCGCTGGTAGGCGCGGACCCACTCCTCGGCAAACGCTTCGGCGTCGTGCCTGGCCGTGAGCGCCCAGACGCTGCCACCGAAGCCGGCGCCGAAGCTGCTGGCGGCGTAGGCGCCCGTCTCGCGGGCGGCGTGGGCGAGCGCGATGGTCTCCGGAATCTGGTTGCCGAGCAGCGCCTCGGCCTCGTACTGCGAGGCGCGCGAGAGTTCGCCTACCGCCGCGGCGTTGGCGTCGGCAAAGGCCTGGGCGGCCAGCGGGGCGCGGCGGTCTTCGTTCACGAAGTGGTGCAGGCGTTTGCGCAGGTCCTCCGGCGAGAACTCGCCGGCCCCGCCGTCGATCCAGCGGTCGAACCGCGCCACCGCCTCCGGGGTCCGGGCCAGCGCCGCGGCGAGCGAGTGCGCCGGCGTCTCGGTGTGCTGGTTCCACAGGCCGACGAGCGCGCGCGCCGAGTCGGCCGCCCGGTTGTAGCGGGCCATCACCGAACCGGCCTTGTCGGCCTGCACCCCGCTAGAGGCGACGACAAAGGTCCAGTCCGCCGGCATCGGCACGTCGCGCAGGGCAGTGACCGGCATGAATCGATACAGGCTGGCGTGGCCGAGACGGCACGCCAGGATCGCCGTGTGGTCCTCGCTGCCGCCGTGCGTGCCGACGCCGGCGGCCCCGGGGAGCCCCTCGTAGTCGAGTCCGTTCTCGACGCAGCCGAGATACCACGCCAGGTGGTGCACGGTTGGGAGGTAGCGGTGCCACTCGTCGCGCTCGGCGAGCCGGGCCCGGGCGATCAGGGCCCCGGCCACCCCGACGACCAGCGCGCTCGAACTGCTCAAGCCCGACGCCCGCGGCAAGTCGCTGCTGATGGCGATCTCGATGCCCAGCGCACACCCTGGGAAATTGAGGAACAGCCGCCGCGCCACGACGTGCACGTAGCGGCGCAGGCCGCGGTACTCGGGCGGAGCCGGCGCCGACGGATCGACCTCGACGATTTGTCCGTCGCGAATGTCGCCGATCCGGACCAGGCCGTCGGTGCGCGGCCGGGCCACCAGCGCAATGCCCCGCGGCACCGCGGCGAGCAGCGAGTGACCGCCCACATAGTCGGTGTGCTTGCCAAAGATCTCGACGCGCCCCGGCGAAAACCGGAACCACTGCGGCGGGCCGTTCAGCACGCTGCCGCCGCGCTCGTCCAGTTCGCGGAAGAGCGCCGCTCGCGACCGGGCCTCGCCGGCGGTCATGCCAATCTGCTCGAAGTGACGCGTGAACGAGTCGGTCACGGGCGTGGCTCCAGTCCGGCGAGACGCGCGGACACCAGGGGGATGTCGTCCTGGCGCGACAGGTCCAGCACCGCGCCGCGGGCGGGCAACGTGCGGAAGATAGTGCCCATGGTGATGGCCAGCGCCACGGCGCCGGGCAACTCGTACTCGCCGCGCGCCGACAGGGGCACCCGGGCGCAGGCGGCGAAGATGCCGGCGTCGAATCGCCACACGTTCATGCTGACGAGCGCATGGCTGCCTGCCGCGGCCAGTTGCTGCGGCGACGGCTTCTCGACGATGCCGCGCAACTGCCCCTTGGCATCGACGTCGAGCAGGGCGAACGCCGCCACTCGATCGGCGGGGAAGCCGCTGTCGCGCACGAGAGCGTCGCGGTCAAAGGCCGGTAGTCCCGGGCCGTCGAGCGCGACGAGTGCTCGCAGCACCGCCACCGGGTACAGGTTGTCGGCGTTGAGCACCAGAAACGGATCGTCGCCCGCAAACGGCTGACCTGCGAGCACGGCGCGCGCGGTGCCGTCGGCCTCCGGCTGCACGGCCCAGGAGAGTCGCACGCGCGACGGGCGCCCCGCTCCCCGGAAATAGTCAGTGAGGGCCTCGTGCGCGGGCGCCACCACCAGGCACACCTCGTGACAGCCGGCATCGGCCAGTGCGCCGAGGACGTGATCCAGGAACGGCCGCCCGGCCGTGCCCACCGGCACCATTCCCTTGGCGCCGCCGGCGGCTGCCGCCTGTTGCGCGGCGGTCAGCGCCACGCCGCCATCCTGCTGCATGCGGCGGCCAAGGCCCCGAGCCAGCAGCAGGGCCTTCATGCGCCCTGGTTCCCGCACAGTTCGACGTGCAGCGCGGTGGTGAGACCTCCGGTCAGGGGCAGGATGAGGTCGATGTTGTGCACGCGCCATCAATGTTACAGTGCGCCGCAGGAGCCGGGCCATGAGTCTCACCCAGTTTGTCGCGATCGCCTGCGCTGCGCTGACCGCCGGCGCCCTCACGGTGTCAGCACAAGATCCCCAGCCCGCACGGCCGGCGCCGCCCACTCCCCAGGCGCCGTCGGCAGACCCCTACACCAACAACCCCAACCCGGGCGCGGCGAAGTTCCCGCTGGCCGCGCCCGCCGGTAAGGACAGCGGCGCCAGGACGACGGCGCCGCCGGGGGCTGCCAACCAGGGGGCCTTTGATCCGGCGACCTGGAAGTTCGGTCCGGCGTTTGCCGCGCCGGCCAGCGCCACGGTGTGGAATCCGGCCAGGCTGAAGTTGGCGCAAGGCGGCAAGGTGACAGGCGGAACGGTGTTCGGCGCCACCGATCCGTCCACCTATTGCGCCATGGCCAACGCCGGCTACGACTTCATCTGGACCGAGATGCAGCACGGCCAGACCGATTGGCAGGCGGTCGCGCGGATGTGGCGCACGTGTCCGCACGCCAGGGCGGTGCCCGGCGCGCGCGTCGCCTACACCGACGAGCGTGAGATTCAGCACGCGCTCGATGCCGGCGCGCTCGTGATCGTCGTGCCGACGGTCGACACCGTCGCGGAAGCGATCCAGGCGCGCGACTGGACGTACTTCCCGCCGCTCGGCCGCCGCAGCAACGGCGGTGGCCAGGCCTTCGACGCGGCCATGTGGGGCGGCGTGCCCGGCGGCTATCGCAATACCGCCAACGACAACATCGTGTTGATCCTGATGATCGAAACACTCGAAGGTGTGAAGAACGCCGCCGAGATTGCCAGGGTGCCGGGCGTCAGTGCGATCTTCGCGGCGAGCGGCGACCTGGCGAACTTTACCGGGTACCGGCAGGGCACGCCCGATTACGAGCGCACGATCAACATCGTGCACGACGCCGCGATCAATGCCGGGATCCGGCTGTGCGGTCCCTTCGCGTGGCGCGATCGCCCGGACTTCACCTGCTTCCAGGCGGGGAGCGAAACGGCGGCCATCGCCAGGGGCGTGGCGGCGGAGTTGGGGCCCCTGGCCAACACGCAAGGCCAGCCGGACGCGGGGCCGTTGGCCCCGCGTCCGAAGCCTCAGTAACGACGATCGAACTACGCCGGCACTCGGTCTATCATGGGTCGGCTCCGACCACGCGCCAGCGGCGGTTGTGAGGGCTGGGAGAATCTGAAAATGGTGCGACGAACCGTGGTGACCGGCGTGTTGTTGATGGTCGTGGCCGGGTGTTCGCAATCACCCGAGCGCGCGACGGCGGCATTACCCACCGCGCCGTCGCCACCGGTGGCCGCCACCGCCGATCGCACGCCCATGGGCGTGGGTGGCGTGTCGGGACCGATGGACGTGCTGTTCCCCAGCCGCGGCGATTCGTTCGAGTTCCGCAACCAGCTCGAGACGAAGTATCAAACCGGCCTGAACCGTGCCGCGGCGTCAACGTTCGTGGACCGCGAAGGCGAAGTGGTGTGGGTGCAGGAGTACATGCGGTACCGGGTCAATGGCTGCGACCACGCCGGCGCCAGCCAGCGCGTGTTCGCGCAGATCGACGGCAATCCGCCAGCCGCGATTTGCGCCGAGAACCCCGGCGGCCTGGTGCTGTTCCCGCCGCGCAGCGAGGCGCTGGCGTTCCGCCAGGACCTGGAAGTCAAGTACCAGCAAATGAGCCGGGCCGCGTCCTCGTCGTTTGTCGATGCCGAGGGCGGCGTGATCTGGACGCAGGAGTACATTCGTTATCGCACCAACGCGTGCGACCACCAGACCGCGGTGCAGAAGGTCTTTTCACAGATCGATGGCGGCGGGGTGGCCGCGACCTGCTACGTGGCGCCGTGCTCGTACTGGCTGAGGTATGACTACACCGAGGTCGGTCCGGCGTCCGGCACCAACACCGTGGACCTGTTTGCCAATACCCCGGGCTGCACGTGGACCGCCACCAGCGACTCGTCGTGGCTGACCCTGTCGGCACCGACGACCGGCACTGAAGCGGCGACGCAGTCGTTTTCTTACACCGCCAATCCCGGGTCCTTCAGGACCGGCACGATTCGCTTCGACTGGACGGGCGGTTCGGCCCGCCATCGGGTGGAGCAGCGCGGCAGCGGGTTCACCCTGTCGGTTCAGCTCTTCGACCCGTTCCGGTCGAGCAGCGCGACGACCAACTGCCAGATTCGGTCGTCAGGCGGCTCGAACACCTGCAACCTGGTGGCGTCCACGAACCTGCCGTCGGCGGTCACCAGCTATGTCTGGAACGTGACCTATGTCTATGGCACGACCACGCGAACGGTCACGCAGACTTCCGCCAGTAACACGCTCGCGATCACGGATCAGTGTGGGCTGACCGGCTCGAGCGCCGCAGGGACGTCGACCGACCTGCTGGGCACGGTGACCGCGACGGATGCGGCCGGCAATACCCAGTCGCTGTCCATTGGGTCAGGCCAGTTGCGCATGACCTTCTACACCTGCGGCGTGTAGGCCAGCGGCGGACCGCGGCTCGGCGGGCCGAGACCCGCGCCCAAAAAGACTTCGTCATGGGCTGTTCGCCGGTGTAGTATCTCCGCCATGAGGGCCCAGACATGTCGCAAACGCATGGATTAAATCGACGCTCCTTTCTGCGAAACGCCGGTTTGACCGCCCTCGCGGGGGCAACCGCCGGCAGCAGCCACCCGTTAATGGCGGCGGCCGCCGGGACCGCCTTCCAGGTACCCGCCGGCGGCAGGTTCGACTTCGACACCGTTTACAGCCGGTTCGGCACGCGTTCCACCAAGTTCGATCGTCCGAACCGCCAGTTCGGCAAGGGCAGTGTCGACGTGGGAATGGGCATTGCCGACATCGACTTCAAGGCGGCGCCGTGCATCACCGAGGCACTTAATGCCCGCATGAAGCACGAGAACTGGGGCTACCTCGACATGGACGAGGCGACACCCGAAATCCTGGGCAAGGTCGCCGCCTGGAACAAGAAGCACTACGGCATCGACGTTGACCCCGCTACCATGGTGCTGTCAGCTGGCGTCCATCCCGCGCTCATCGCCGCGCTGGTCACCTTCTCGCCGAGGGGCAGCAAGGTGCTGCTGCAGACGCCGACCTACAATGGCTTTTATTCCGACCTGACGGCCTCGCACACCAAGGCCGAGGACGTGCCGCTCAAGTTCGTGAACGGCCAGTTCGCGATGGACTTCGAGGAGTTCGAGCGCCGCATCAGCATCGACACCCACTCCTTCATCCTGTGCAACCCGCAGAACCCGACTGGCAACTGCTGGTCCGCCGCGGACCTCACCCGCATCGGCGAGATCTGCCTGAAGCATCGCGTGGTAGTGCTCGCCGATGAGATCCACTGCGACTGGGTGGGCAAAGGCCAGAAGTACACGCCGTTTGCCAGCTTGCCGAACCAGGCCATCGTCAACAACAGCCTGACGTTCAAGGCCGCCAGCAAGTCGTTTGGGCTCGCCGCGCACAAGGTCGCCTGGTTCTATTCGACCAACCCCGACCTGCTCGCGCGCGTCAAGGCCAACCACCGTGCCGACATCAACACCCTGGGCGTCGTCGCCAACCAGGCCGCGATCACCGACGGCGAGGAGTGGCTGCGCCAGGCGAACGAGTACGTGGACGGCACGCACGACCTGGTCGTCAACTACATCCACGACAAGATCCCGATGATCAAGACGCACCGCGCGCAGGGCACCTACCTGACGTGGCTGGATGTCACGGCCGTGGCCGACAAGATCAACTCGAAGCAGCTCGCCGCCGACTACAACAAGAACAAGGCCGCGCACCTGCCGTCGCTGACGCCCGAGCAGATGGTCGAGCGGTTCTTCATCAAGCACGCCAAGGTGCAGTTGAACCAGGGCGCCGGCTACGGCACCGGCGGCGCCAACCACATGCGCATGAATATCGGCACGTCGCGCAAGTTGGTCGAGACGGCGCTCGCCAGCATTGCCAACGCCTGCAAGAACGCGGGCACGATGACCAACCTCGTCTAGGGGAGGCGGCCCACTGGGGTTGCCGGTTCGTGATTTGCCATGGGCGGACCTTCCGGTCCGCCCATTTTTATTGGCCGCTAGTACACTGTTACCGTGACCGACAGCACCGACGCGCTGAAGGGGCGGGCGCGGCGCGTCAGGAAGAACCTGCGGAAAGGGCTCGCGCTGGCGTGGGCCGCGTCGCCGACCGCGCTGGTCCGCTACAGCGTGCTGGGGATGGTGTCGGCCGCCATGACCCCGGTCGCCGTGTACTTGGGCGCCGTGCTGGTCAACCGGATTGCCGAGGCCCGGGCCCAGTCGCTGCAGTGGACGGACCTGCTGCCGATCGTTGCGGGGCTCTGGGTCTCGACCGGCGTGCAGCGGGCGATCGGCGCCTACATGGGCTTCGGACGCAACCTGTTTGTGCGCCGCGTGCAACTTGAAGCCGAGCAGCGCCTGCTCGAGCAGGCCTCGAAGGTGGACCTGGGCCACTTCGACAACTCCGACTGGCACGATCGGCTGGCGCGGGCGAAGCGCGACGTGTCGTGGCGGCCCGGCGACCTGACATGGTCGGTGCTCGGGCTCTCCGGCAACGTCGTCACCATCGTGCTGATGGCCGGCCTGCTGGCCAGTCTCCACTACATCCTGGTCGTGCTCGCCTTGGTGGCCGCGCTGTTGTCACTGGCGCTCGAGCGCCGTGTCACCGCACGGCTTTACGAGTTCTACTACAAGGAGACGCCGGAAGAGCGCGAGCGGGAGTACCTGGGCGACCTGCTGGTGCAACCGAGGAACACCAAGGAGATCCGGGCGTATGTCCTGGCCGACTACCTGCTGGAACGCCATCGTGAGCGATCCGATGAACTGTACCGGTTGCGCGAACAGATGTACCGATCGGGCACCAGAGTCTCCATGTGGACAGGCCTTGTGACCGGCACTGCGCTGGCGCTGGCGTACCTGTTCGTGGCCAGGCAGGGCGTGGCGGGCAGCATCGACCCGGGTGGGGTGGTGCTCGTGATCGGCGCATTCACGGCCGTGTCGAGCACGCTCGGGCTGATCTCGAGCACGTTCGTCTCGGTCGATCAGCACACCACGTTTCTGGAGGACTATTTCTCCTTCCTGTCGATCGATCCGCTCGTCCCGGTGCCGTCGCCGGCCCGGCCGGTGCCGCCTTCGTTCGAGGCGGGCATCGAGTTCGACCAGGTGACGTTCACCTATCCGGGCGGCACCGAACCGGCGCTGACCGGCCTGAACCTGCACCTCCGCAGCGGCGAGCTGATGGCACTGGTCGGGGAGAACGGCGCCGGCAAAAGCACGTTGGTCAAGCTGCTGTTGCGGTTCTATGACGTGGACGAGGGGGCGGTGCGGGTCGGCGGCGCCGACCTGCGCGAGCTGACTCCTGGTGAACTGCGCAACCGCATTGGCGTGTTGTTCCAGGATTACGCCAGCTACGAGCTGACGGTGCGCGAGAACGTGGTGATGGGACGGCCGGCTGGTCCGGTTGATGACGACCGCGTGCTGGCCGCCTTGAAAGATTCACGGAGCGAGTGGCTGGTCAAGAAGATGCCTGGTGGCCTCGACTCGAAGGTCGGCCGCTTGTTTGAGGGCGGCCACGACCTGTCGGGAGGCGAGTGGCAGCGGCTGGCGCTGGCGCGGATCATGTATCGCAATGCCGATATCTGGATTCTCGACGAGCCCACGGCGTCGCTGGACCCGGAAGCGGAGGCCGCGATCTTCGCGGAGTTGAAGACCATGCTCAAGGGCCGGATCGGCATTGTCATTTCGCACCGGTTCTCGACCGTGCGGATTGCCGACCGGATTGCGGTGATCGCCGACGGCAAGGTCAGCGAGTTGGGCTCGCACGAGGAGCTGCTGAAGGCGGGCGGGCGCTACGCGGAGTTGTTCGAACTGCAAGCGGCGGGCTACCGGTGAGCTATCACCCCACGACGAAGGGGAGGGCACCCCTGTACGGGGTGCCCCAGAGATCAACTACCTGCGCACGTTGCTGCCGCCGTACAAACCGAAGTCCTTCTCCAGTTCGGCCGCGTGGGCGGCGTCGCGGGGACGCGTGCCGATCACGATGCCGCCTTCCTTCAGCCCGCGCTCGTATTCACGGGCGCGCTCTTCGGGAATGCCCGCGCCGACGAGCGCGCCGATCAGGCCGCCGGTAGCCGCGCCCGCGCCGGCCCCGGCCAGGGCCGCGGCAATCGGACCGGCCACGACCAGCCCGAGACCGGGAATGGCGACCGACGTGCCGACCGCGAAGATCGCGGCCATGGCCGCGCCCACGCCGCCGCCGATCGCGCCGCCCACGCCCATGCCCTGGGTGGCCTTCGTACCGCCGTCGAGCTCGTGGCCGGGCTTCACGTCACCGAAGTGGCGCCGCCGCGTCTCGGCGGTCATCAACACGTTGATGTCGTCCGACTTATAGCCGTGACGGGTGGTGAGGTCCTGGTACGCGCGGCTGGCTGATTCCGGCGTCGAGTAGAGACCGGTGACATAGCCGCCGGCCGTCGAGGGGGCCCATTCGCCGGCGGTCGCGCCGTGCACGCCGTCGGGTTCGTCCATCACGTTATTGCTGGCCTGGCGGGCGCGCCCCGCGGCGTTCTCGCGCTCGCCCTCGCGTTCGAGGCTCCGGTTGCCGGTCATGGCGCCGGTTGCGTCCTTCACTGCGCCCTTGGCGCGCTGTCCGAAGGCCGAGACTTCTTCGCCCATAGTGTCGTCGCTCTTTCGTGGTTCCACGGTAACCCTCTTTCGGTAAGGCGCCGCCGTGATCACGCACCCGCGGCACCAGTTGTTGAGCGTGACGCGTATGCCGCGTCGTTCCGAGCTGGGAATTGCAAGCTTCGCGCCCGTTTCACGCGGCACAACTGCAGCATGCGCAGCCGGATGCGGATGTTCGGCCACAAGCTCGCGCTTGGTGCGCGGTGCGGCCATTGGCCCATGGCCGGGCTTTCTGGTAAGCTGCTGGTCTGTCGCCGAGGCGCGCGGTGCCCGGGGATCTCGCCAGAGGCCGGCGTAGCTCAGTTGGTAGAGCAGCTGATTCGTAATCAGCAGGTCACCAGTTCAAGTCTGGTCGCCGGCTCCAGAACAAAACAGGTTTACTTGGTTCACAGGTTCAGCGGTTCTGAACCTGGCGAAACCCTGAACCTTCGAACCTGTGCACCTCTGAACCGGTAGAATCCCCTGATGCTGTCGCAGGAACTGTCCGCCCTCTACGCGCGTGACCTCACGCGGCTGATCCAGCAACTGCACGCCTTTCCCGATACCGCCACGCTCTGGCAGACGCGGGCCGGGATCACGAATTCGGCCGGCAACCTGGCCCTGCATCTCGAAGGTAACCTGCGCGAGTTCATTGGCCGGTTGCTCGGCCACCTCGAGTACCAGCGCGACCGGCCGCGCGAGTTCAGCGACTCGGGGATCGAGCAAGCCGAGCTGCTAGCGCGGTTGACCGCGGTGCGCGACGAGATCCCGCCGGTGATCGCCGGGCTGACCGAGGAGCAACTCGACGCCGATTTCCCGCAGGTTTACGTGGGCCGGACCCTGTCGAATCGCCAGATGCTGATCCACCTGGACGGCCACCTCAGCTATCACCTGGGGCAGATTGACTACCTGCGGCGAGTGCTGACCGGCGACGGCGCAATCACCCTCGCGGACCTCTAGCAACAAGAGTAGAATCCGCAGCGGAGGTTCGCATGCGTCGTCTGCTCGCTTGTGCGGTGATCACGTTGGTGCTCGTCGCCCCCGCTTCCGCCCAACTCGAGAACGTCGGTAACCTGACGTTCCCAACATCCGCTTCACCGGCCGCCCAGGCGCACTTCTTGCGCGGCGTCGCCATTCTTCACAGCTTCGGCTGGAAGCAGGCGATTGCCGAGTTCCAGCTCGCCCAGAAAGCGCAGCCCGATTTCGCGCTGGCATACTGGGGCGAGACGCTGTGCTACAACCATCCGCTCAACTCGCAGATGGACCCCAAGGAGCCGCGCGCGGTGCTGGCGCGCCTTGGGGCCGATCGCTCGGCGCGCGCCGCCAAGGCGCCGACCGCTCGCGAGAAGGGCTTCCTCAATGCCGTCGAGGAACTGTGGGGCGAGGGCGACTCGGCGCGCCGCAAACTCAACTACATGGACGCGATGGAGCGGCTCTACCGGCAGTTTCCGGCCGACGATGAGGTGAAGACGTTCTATGCGTTGTCGATCCTGAGCGCCTCGAGCGCGGTTGACGATCGCACCGGGCGCATGAACGTCAAGGCCGGCGCGCTGGCCATGGAAGTGGTCAAGAAGAACCCCAACCACCCGGGTGCGGTCCACTACATCATTCACGCCTTCGACGATCCGGTGCACGCCCCGCTGGCCCTCGAGGCCGCGCACGTCTACGCGAAGATCGTCCCGGCGGTGTCGCACGCCGTGCACATGCCCACGCACATCTTCATCCAGCACGGGATGTGGAACGAGGTGGCCAACCAGAACATGCGCGCGTTCAACGTGGCCAAGGAACTGTGGCAGCCGGGCGACGTGCCGGGCGACATGTCGCATTCCGGCGACTGGGGGCAGTACGGCTTCCTGCAGTTGGGCGATTACGCCGGCGCGCGCGAGCGCATCCAGGCGTTCGAATGGATGGCCGACACCACCAAGAACCCGCGCGCCAGGTCGGCGCTGGCGCTCGTGCGCGCGCGGTACATCATCGAAACCGAAGAGTGGAAAGTGCAGCCGGTCGCGGAGAGCGCGTCGAACGAGACGATTCTCGCCAATGGCTTCAGCGCCGTGAGGACCGGCGACCTGGCCACGGCCGGGCGGATGGAGGCAATGCTGGCGGCGAAGGCAAAGGCCGCGCCCGGCGGCGCCGACACCAGTAACCCGCACGCCGACCACGGCGCCGCGCCCAAGCCCGCGGCGCCCGGTCCGGGCGGCAACGATGCCGGCAAGTCCGTGCGGATCATGCACAAGGAACTGTCGGCGGTGATTGCCCAGGCCAAAGGGCAGGCCGACGCGGCCGTGAAGCTGTTGCAGGAGGCGGTGGCGATCGAAGAGAGCATGCGTCCGCCGAACGGCGCGGCCGACCCGGTCAAGCCGTCGCACGAGCTCCTCGGGGAAGTGCTGCTCCAGGCCGGCAAGCATGCCGAGGCCGCTACGGCGTTCGAAGCCAGCCTGCTGCGCATGCCCAATCGGGCCCGCTCATTGATGGGAGCGGCCCGCGCGCATGCCGGTGCCGGCAACAAGCAGCTGGCAGCTGAGCGCTATGCGACGCTCAACCGCTTCTGGAAGGGCCAGCCGGTCGCCAATCCCACCACCGATCTGCGGTAGTTGAACCCCCCGGCGGCAGGGGGTAGTATTGAAGGTTACGGGCGCGAACAAATTCGCGTCTGTGACCTTCACCCACCATTGACCATGCCGCCCGCCTCCGAAAGCGCCCCTCTCGTCATTCGCGGTGCGCGTACGCACAACCTGAAGAACGTCGACCTGACCCTGCCCACGGGCAAGTTGATCGTGTTCACCGGGGTCAGCGGATCCGGCAAGTCGTCGCTCGCCTTCGACACCATCTACGCCGAAGGGCAGCGCCGCTACGTGGAGTCGCTCTCGGCCTACGCCCGCCAGTTCCTGGAGCGGATGGAGAAGCCGGACGTGGACCGGATCGAGGGCATCTGCCCGTCGATTGCGATTCGCCAGAAGAACAGCGTCCGCAATCCGCGCTCGACCGTCGGCACGGTCACCGAGATTCACGACTACATGCGCCTGCTCTACGCGCGCGTGGGCCGGACGATGTGCCGCAAGTGCAGCCAGGAAGTGATTCGCGAGACCGCCGAAGTGGTCACGCACAAGCTGATGACCCTTCCCGAGGGCAGCCGGCTGTTGCTCGGGTTCGACCTGCCCATCGTGCAGATGAGCACCGATGAATCGGCTGGGGCCACAGAGGACACCGAGGACGCAGAGCAAGAAGGGCAAAATTCTGTGTCCTCTGTGGCACCGGATACGTCGTCGTCATCTGCGTCGCTGCTCGATGGCCTGCGTCGCAAGGGCTTTGGCCGATTGCTGGTCGACGGCCAGGCGGTGGCGTTCGAGGACGTGCCGGCGGCGGCGTTGAAGGGCGCCACGGTCCTGCGCGTCGTGGTGGACCGCATCAGGACGGCCGCCGACGCGCAGACCCGCATCACCGACTCGATCGAGACGGCGTATGCCGAGGGCGGCGGCGCGGCGTGGGCGCTGCAGCTCGCCGACGCCGGCGAGCCGACGTGGCACCTGTTTTCGGAGCGGTTCGAATGCCGCACCTGCGGCCTCCCCTACGAGGATCCGCAGCCGCGCCTGTTTTCGTTCAACAACCCGTTTGGCGCGTGCCCCACCTGCCACGGTTTCGGCAACATCATCGAACTCGACCTGGAGTTGGTGGTGCCCGATTCGGCCAAGTCGATCAACCAGGGCGCGATCGAGCCGTGGACCAAGCCGCACTACCGGTCGCAGCTGGCCGAGTTGAAGCGGGCGGCCAAGGGCCACGGCGTGCGGCTCGACGCGCCATGGAGCGACCTGACGCCCGACGAGGTGAAGTTCGTGGTCGATGGCGAGACGCCGGTGGGGAAGGCGAAGGCGTCCGACTACGAGGGCATCCGCGGCTTCTTCCGGTGGCTCGAGAAGAAGAAGTACAAGGTCCACGTGCGGGTCTTCCTCAGCCGCTACCGC
This sequence comes from Acidobacteriota bacterium, assembly GCA_041178345.1. GTDB lineage: Bacteria > Acidobacteriota > Vicinamibacteria > Vicinamibacterales > UBA2999 > 12-FULL-67-14b. The sequence continues at coordinate 38,577 of JBEGVQ010000073.1, forward strand.
GGCTACCTGACCTGCCCCGACTGCAGCGGCACGCGCCTGCGCCGCGAGGCCCGCGACGTGCACGTCGGCGGCGTGACCATTGACCGGGCGTCGGCGCGCACCGTGCGCGAAGCGGAGCAGTTCTTCAAGCAGTTGCAGTTGACGGTGAAAGAGGCCGCGATTGCCGACAAGGTGCTGAAGGAGATCCAGAAGCGCCTCGGCTTCTTGCGCGACGTCGGCCTCGACTACCTCACGCTCGATCGCCTGTCGTCAACCCTGTCGGGGGGCGAGGCGCAGCGGATCAACCTGGCGACGTCGCTCGGGTCGGCGCTGGTCGGCACGCTCTATGTGCTGGACGAGCCGTCGATCGGCCTCCACACGCGCGACAACCAGCGGCTGATCGACATCCTGCGCCAGTTGCGCGACCAGGGCAACACCGTGATCGTCGTCGAACACGACGCCGACATGATCGGGGTCGCTGACTACATCGTGGACATGGGGCTGGGCGCGGGCGAACATGGCGGCCGGGTCGTGTTCACCGGGACGCTCGAGCAACTGGTGAACGAGCCACGTTCGCTCACGGCGAAGTACCTGCGCGGCGAGCTCAGCATCCCGGTGCCGCAGACCCGGCGCAAGGGCGGGGCGCCGCGCATCCGCCTGCTCGGCGCGACCGAGCACAATCTCAAGGGCGTGGACATCGAGATCCCGACCAACACGCTGACCTGTGTCACGGGGGTCAGCGGGTCGGGCAAGTCGACGCTGGTGCACGACGTGCTCTATGCCGCCCTCAAGCGCGCCAAGGGCGACTGGGACCGCAAGGTCGGCACCCACACCCGGCTCGAGGGGCACGAGCACGTCAGCGACGTGGTGCTGGTGGACCAGACGCCGATCGGCCGCACGCCGCGGTCGAACCCGGTGACCTACCTGAAGGCGTTCGACCCGATCCGCGAGCTGTTCGCCTCGACCAAGGACGCCAAGTCGCGCGGCCTCACGCCGAGCCACTTCTCGTTCAACGTGCCGGGCGGCCGGTGCGAGGCGTGCCAGGGCGAGGGTGAGGTGCGCGTCGAAATGCAGTTCCTGGCCGACGTGTTCGTGCCCTGCGAGCAGTGCGACGGCCGGCGGTTCAAGACGCAGGTGCTCGAGGTCAAGTACCGCGGCAAGAGCATCATCCAGGTGCTCGACTTGACGGTACGCGAAGCGCTGACGTTTTTTGCCAACACGCCGAAGGTGTTGCGGCGCATGCAGGTGCTGGACGAGATCGGGCTGGGATACCTGCGCCTAGGGCAGCCGGCGACCACCCTGTCGGGCGGCGAGGCGCAGCGCATCAAGATTGCCGCGCACCTGTCGTCGCATACCGGCGAACGGCTCCTCTACATCCTCGACGAGCCGACGACCGGGCTCCACTTCGACGACATCGCCAAGCTGCTCGCGGCGTTCCGCAAGCTGCTGGAGGCGGGTCACACCCTGGTCGTGATCGAGCACAACCTCGACGTGATCAAGGTGGCCGACTGGATCATCGATCTCGGGCCAGAGGGCGGCGAGAGCGGCGGACGCGTGATGGCGATGGCAACCCCTGAACAGGTGGCGCACGTGAAGGAATCGCACACCGGCCGCTACCTCAAGCAGGTGCTGTCCTCGAACAAGGTGTTGTTGACGGTGGGCCACCGATGACGCTGGTGATGCCGATCGGCCGGATGCTGGTGGTGATGCTCGTGAGCCTGGCAGTGGCGGGACGCGCCGCCGCTCAGCCGAGCATGATTGACGTCATGACCAGGCACGGCGTCGAGCTGCCCGGCAGGAGTTTCGAGGCGGCCTTCGACCAGGGACTGGCGCCGAGTGTGCCAGTGACGCCGGGATCGTTCGCGACGCCACTGGCCATGCTGGCCGCCGGCACCGGCGGCGACCGGATCGCCGCCGCGTATGCCTTCGGCATTCTGGCCGGCCGTTCCGCGAAGGCCACCTCGCCGCAGGAACTGGCGGCCGCCGGCCAGCCGCTGCTGCAGATGATTGGTTCGGACGACCGCCGCAGCCGCATTGCCGCGGCGCGGGTCGCCGGCCGCGTGTTCGCCGCGCCGTTCGACCCGAGCGCCACTCGGCCGGTGGTGCCGGCCGGGTTGATTGATGGCTTGTTTGCGCTCTGGAATCGGTCGGGGGAGTTCGACCAACTGGCGGCGATGGATGCCCTTGGCCTGGTCCGGGAAGCCACCGCGGTGTCGGCGTTGATCGAGCGCTACCAGTTCTATCGCGATGACGGCAAACGGGCATTGGCGGGTGGGGCCATCGAAGCGCTGGCCCGCATCGGCGAGCCGGCGGCCGCGAACCTGGTGCGGCTGGTGGCCGCCGACCGCTGGGCCGAGGGCAACGACCCGGCCGCGCTGGCCGTGGCGTTTGCCCGCGAGCGGCTGCTCAGGGACGGTTCGATCGTGATCATCCAGCAGGCCCTGAACGACCGGTCGCGCCGCGCCCAGGCGCGTGGCTACCTGGACGAACTGGGCGCGCCGGTCCCGTGATCCTGACGGTCAGCTTCTACGACCGTCCGGCACTCGACGTCGCGGGCGACCTGCTGGGCAAGGTCCTGGTCTACACCTCCGAGGCAGGCCTGACCTCGGGCATCATCGTTGAAGCCGAAGCCTACAGCGGCGAGGACGATCCGGCCTGTCATGCCGCCGCCGGGCGAACCGCTCGCAACGCGCCGCTATACGGCCCGCCCGGCCGCGCCTACGTGTATCTCAACTACGGGTTGCACGACATGGTGAACGCGGTGACCGGTGCCGACGGTCATCCCGCCGCGGTGCTGATTCGCGCGCTCGAGCCGCTCGAGGGACTGCCGCTGATGCGCCGCCGCCGCGCCCAGGCGCCATGGCGGAAGGGCAAGTCGCCAGTGCCTGACCACGAACTCTGCCGTGGTCCGGGCAACCTCACGCTGGCGATGGGCATCTCGCTCGCCGACAACCTGCGGCCGCTGACGCGCCCGCCGCTGACGATACGGGACGAAGGGGTGCCGTCGCCCTTGGTGGTATGGGACAGCCGCATCGGCATCCGCGTCGGCACCGACCGCCCGTGGCGCGCCAGCGTGGCCGGCCACCGCTCGGTGTCGGGCCGGCCCGCCCGCGGGTAAGCAGGCTTACGTCGATTCGGAGGCTGGCACCGGCGGCTGCCGGACCGTGATTTCCATCTGCGGGAACGGGATGCGAATCCCCTGGGCGTCGAATGTCTTTTTGATCCGGCGGCGCAGCTCGCGGCCGACCTCCCACTGTTTGAGCGGCACCGTCCTGATCCGGAACCGCAACGTGACCTCGGACGCGCTGAACGCGTCGACGCCCAGCACCTCGATGGGCTCCAGGATGCTGGCCGCATAGGCCGGCTCCGCCATCATCACCGCGGCCGTCTCGCGAACCGCCGCCACGATTCGATCGGTGTCCTCGTCGTAGTCGACGCCGATGTCGATCACATAGTACGAGAAGTCCTTGGTGCGGTTGGCCAGCGTCCGGATCTCGCCGTTGGCGATGGTGTGGACGACGCCCTCGAGGTCACGCAACACGATCGTGCGCAGGTTGATCTCCTCGACCGCGCCCCCGATCCCGTTAATCGCCGCGACGTCGCCGATGCGGACCTGGTTCTCGGCGATCAGGAAGAACCCGGCGATGATGTCCTTGACCAGCGTCTGGGCGCCAAACCCGACGGCGAGCCCCACAATGCCGGCGCCGGTCAGGACCGGCGTGATGTCCACATCGAGCTCGCGCATCACCATCAGGGCCGCCACCGCCCAGATCAGGATCGACAGCAATCGCCTGAAGATGCCGCCGAGCGTCTGCACGCGCTGGCGGCGCTCGAAGCTGCGCGGGTCGGCATCCGCGACGATCTCGTGCTCGGCGCGACGAATGACCGACGCGGCAAAGCGGCTGGCCGCGAAGGCCAGCAGCAGCAGCAGGACAATGCGCACGCCGTTCTGGGCGGCCCAGCCGCTCAGGTCTTCGGCATGCCAGCCGACGGTCAGCGGCACGCCGGCCAGGTCGAGCGCCGGAAAGACCCCTGCCAGCAGGGCCAGGAAGAAGGTGACTCGCCGCACCGCGCGCACCGTCGGGTCGGCGAAGGCCGTGGTATGAATCCGCTCGCCTTCAATCGCGGCCAGGATGCGCCGCGTGATCATGCCGGCCAGCAGGGACAGGGTGAGCGCAACCAGCGCAACCAGGGCCAGGGCGAGGGTGATTTCGAGCGTGTTGCCGGGAAGGGTCGGGCGGGCGGCGTCGGGCGGCATGCCTATCGGCGCCTGGCCGGGCGCTCCTGCTGCGCCTCGATCGGGATGCGCAGCGTCGTGCGCTCACCCTCACGAAGCACCACGATCCGCACCGTCGACCCGATCGCGCTGTCGGCGATCAGCCGCACGAACTGTGAGGGGTCGCCAATCGCCTGGCCATTGAACGACACGATGATGTCACCGGGGAGGAGGCCGGCCTTGTAGGCTGCCGAGGCCCGCGCCATCTGGTTCACGACGATGCCGTCGGTCTTCGGCGCGCGCAGCTCGTCGGCGAGCCGCGAGGTGAGCGGCATGACCTCGACGTAGCCGATCGAGCCGCGCCGGACGCGGCCAAACGTCATCAGGTCGCCGGCGACTCGCCGCACGAGGTTGCTCGGCACGGCGAAGCCAATGCCCTGGTAACCGCCGCTTTGCGAAAAGATCGCGGTGTTGATGCCGACCAGCTCGGCCCGGCTATTGATCAGCGCGCCGCCGGAGTTGCCCGGGTTGATGGCCGCGTCGGTCTGGATGAAGTCCTCATACTGGGTGATGCCGACGTTGGCGCGGCCGAGCGCGCTCACGATGCCGAGCGTCACGGTCTGGCTGAGCGAGAACGGGCTGCCTACCGCCATCACCCATTCGGCGACCCTCAGCTTCGACGAATCGCCGTAGGGAATTACCGGCAGGCCGGTGACGTCGATCTTGAGCAGCGCCAGGTCGGTCCACGAATCCACGCCGACGATCTTGGCTCGCACGTCGCGGTGTTCGCCCACGGTGACCGTGACTTCGGTGTCGCCTTCGCCGATGACGTGGTGGTTGGTCACGACGTAGCCGTCGGCGGAGATGACGACGCCGGAGCCCAGGCTCGATTGAGCGCGCGGCTGCCCGAACATCTCGCCCTGGTCGCCGAAGAAGTACTGGAAGAACGGGTCGTTCGAAAACGGCGAGGCCTGGCGGCGGCGGCCGACCTGGATCGATGAGATATTGGTGACGGCCTTGACCGTTTGCGCGGCGACGCGGGTGAAATCGGGAGCGCCACCGAGGCCGCTGGCGGCGGGCAGCACGGGGGCCGGGGCCGGCTGTTCCGCGACCGTGGCCGCGCCCGGCAAGGCGAGCACGGCCTCGCGGTCATCGGTCGTGCCCGACAGCACGATGCCGGCCACGACTCCGGCCGACAGCACCAGCGCCAGGAGCGAGACCCGCTTGATCATGAAACCTGCACGCGCCGCGGCCCGGAGTCGGGCGCTTTCGGCACGGTAATGGTGAGGACGCCGTCGCGCATCTCAGCGGCAATGTTGGCCGTATCGACGGCCTGGGGGAGCAGCACGCTGCGGCAGAACTCGCCGTGCCCCCGTTCCACCTGGTGGTATTGCTCGCACGACACGCGGGCGTCGCGCCGGCCCTGCAGCGTCAACTTGCCGTCGCGGATATCGATGCGCACCTGTTCACGGGCCACGCCTGGTAATTCGGCGGTCAACACGTAGGCCTCGGCGGTTTCGCACAGGTCCATGGCGGGGGTCCAGCCCTGGGCGCCGGTCGACAGGCGCTCGAGCCGATGCTGGATGGTGAGCAGATCGCGGAACGGGTCCCAGCGTGCAAACGCCACGATGTCTGGCATCGTAGCACGGCCGGTCGGACTGGCTGGAGCGGTGGTCCCTATGTTAAGCTCGCAAGGTTCTACTAACTGAATACAAAGGCGTTATGGCAGACAACCTTCTCGCGACCCAGCTCCGCAAGGGCATGATCGTCAAGATCGACAACAAGCTTTACCGGATTTTCGATCGGCAGCATGTCACGCCCGGCAACCTCCGCGGCTTCGTCCGCGTCAAGATGCGCAACATCCAGACCGGCTCGATGGCCGAAGAGAAGCTGCGCTCGGAAGACATCGTCGAGCGCGTGTCGCTCGAACAGAAGATGATGCAGTACCTCTACAACGACGCCGAGGGCTATCACTTCATGGACAGCGAAACCTATGATCAGGTCCGGCTCCAGGCGGACCTGCTGGGTGACATGGTCGGCTTCCTCAAGCCCGAGATGAGCGTGGAGGTCGAGTTCTACGGCGAGAACCCCATCGGCATCGAACTCCCGCAGACCGTGGACCTCACGGTCACCCAGACCATGCCCGCGATCAAGGGCGCGACGGCCACCAACCAGACCAAGCCGGCCACGCTCGAGACCGGCGTCGTGATCCAGGTGCCGCCCTTCATCGAAGAGGGCGATGTGATTCGGATCAACACCGAAACGGGCGAATACCAGACCCGCGCCTAGCCCTATAATTGGGGGCATGGACGTAGTTCGGACCCCCTCGACTGGCTGGATCGAAGTCGTCGTCGGCAGCATGTTCAGCGGCAAGAGCGAAGAGCTCATCCGCCGGCTGCGCCGCGCCGAAATTGCCAGGCAGCGGGTGCAGATCTTCAAGCCTGCCGTTGACACCCGCTACTCGGACGACCACATCGTCTCGCACAGCGAGTTGCGCATTCCGTCCGAGAACGCCCGCAGTTCGGCCGAGCTGCTCTCGAAGATCCGGCCCGACACCGAAGTCGTCGGCATCGACGAAGGCCAGTTCTTCGACCCGGGCCTGCCGGCGGTGGCCACGGAGCTCGCGTCGCGCGGGATCCGCGTGGTGATTGCCGGGCTCGACCAGGACTACCTGGGCAAGCCCTTCGAGCCCATGCCGCAATTGCTGGCGATTGCCGAGTTCATCACGAAGACCCGCGCCATTTGCATGGTGTGCGGCAATCCCGCCAACCACACGCAGCGCCTGATCCACAGCGAAGACCGCGTGCTGCTCGGGGCCCAGAACATCTACGAAGCGCGGTGCCGGCAGTGCTTTGACCCGACGCTGTCGCGAGCGGACGAGGCCCGGGCCGCGGAGGCCGCCACCAAGGCCGAGGCGCGATGAGCGCCGAGGAGCTTGCCGGCACGTTGCGGCAGGTCCTCGTCGCCCTTGGTGTGCTGTTCGTCATCGTCAATGCTCGAGTCGGCTGGCAACTGCAATCGTGGTGGCGCCTGCGCCGCGAGGCGGTGCTGGTGTGGCCCGCGCCCAAGCCGCCCTTCTTCGCCATCAATCTCGCCATCGGTGTGATGCTGGGCGTGATCCTGCTCGTCACCGCGTATCGCATGCCGCGGGGGTTCGGCTCCCTGTTCGGCCTGTTGATGATGTTCACCTATTACGGCTACCTGTTGCCGCTGTCGGCCCGGATCAGGCGCGGGCTCTACCGCGACGGCATCTGGACCGATAGCGGCTACATGTCCTACCGCGAGGTTGGCGGGCTGACGTGGAAGGCCGAGGATACGCTCGTGCTGGCCTCGCGCCGTAAGACGCTGGCGCGACGCCTGACCGTGCCCGGAGCTCATCTGGGGGAAGTGCGGCACCTGCTGCGCGAAGAGATTGGCCGCCATACAATCGAGTTTGACGAGGGTCCGGGGCTCCACCTCGGCACCCGCGACACGCGCGAATCCGCGTAGCGCCGTGCAATCGCGGCGAGTGGTGCGCCGCGCGCATGGGCCGATAAGAAGGAGACCACGCCATGGCCGCACGTCCTACCTGGAAGGGTTACATCAAGGTCAGCCTCGTGACGATTCCCGTCCGGGTCTATCCCGCCACCGAGTCGAGCGCGACCATTTCGTTCAACCAGCTTCATGCTGAATGCCAGACCAAGATTCAGCAGAAGAAGTGGTGCCCGAAATGCGAGCGGGAGATTACGCAAGCAGAGTTGGTGAAGGGGTACGAGTTCGAAAAGGGCCGCTGGGTGGTGATGGACGAGGAAGACATCGCCAAGGTCAAGACCGAGTCGAGCAAGATCATCAACCTGGTGCAGTTCACCGAGGCCGACGCGATCGACCCGATGTACGTCGACAAGGCGTATTACCTCGCGCCCGAAGGCCCGCTGGCCGCCGACGCCTACGCGGTGATGCGCGAAGGCATGCAGGGCAAGGCCGGCATCGGCAAGGTCGCCATTCACGGCCGCGAGTACCTGGTGGCGGTGAAGCCGCACAAGCAGGGCATGGTGATGTACACGCTGCATCACGCCGCCGAGATCCGGACCATCGACCAGATCGAGGAATTGCGCGAGGTGCGCGGCAAGGTCAACCCGGCCGAGATGAAGCTGGCGCGCCAGGTGATCGAGAGCATCGAGGGCGACCTCAACCTGTCGGACTACAAGGACGAGTACCAGGAAGGCCTGCGCGCGATCATCGACGCCAAGGTCGCCGGCGAGGAGTTCGTGGCGCCGGAGGAAAGCGCGCCGCCCAAGGTGGTGGACCTGATGGAGGCCCTGCGCAAGAGCCTCGACCAGGTGAGCAGCGGCAAGAAGAGAACCGCCAAGGCCGATCCGGCCGCGGTGAAGAAAGTGACCGACATCAAGAGCGCGGCCAAGATCGCCGCGAAGAAGCGCAAGGCATCCTAGGAGGATAAATGGCCCGTAAGGCAGTGTGGGGCAGCCGCAAGCCCGTCAGGAAGTCGAAGAGGAATCGTGGAAAGTTGACGAGTGGACAGTCGGTAGTTGAAGTGGGAAGTTGCAGTGTCAGTGCCAGTTTCGCTTGCGTGTCGGCTCCCGCACTTGAAAACTGGCACTGCAACTGAACCTGCTGACTGAACCTGCCAACTGTTCAACGGCGCAACTGTCACCTATTCAAGAAGTACCCGAGCAGGCCCATTCCGCTGGCCGTCGGGTCGCTGATCCAGTCGGGCGGCACCAGCCACACGAAAGCCAGGATGGCGGCCACCCAGAGGTCGTAGGGGAGTGTCGCCCGATCGTCGCGCCAGAAAAAGAAGCGCGCGAACCCGCCGGCCGGCATGGGCTTCTGGTTGAGCGCCAGGTAGGTATAGTGAATCCGGTTGCTGACCGTGATGATCGACAGCACCAGGATGACCCACAGCACGCCCGCCATCCGGTCGGTGAAGGCGCCGATCATGAACAGGACAATGCGCTCGGGCCGCTCCATGAAGCCGACCTTGCACTTGTCGATCAGCGACTCGGCGCGAGCCCGGGCGTAGCTGGTCATGATCGAGAAGATCAGCGCCAGCGTCGCGATCAGCACGTAGCCGTTGCGGCCCAGTTCGGCGTAGAGCCAGATCAAGCCGGTGAACAGCGCCAGGTCCGAGAACCGGTCGAGCGTCGAGTCCCAGAACGCCCCAAACTCCGACTGCTTGCCGGTGAGGTGGGCGACCTTGCCGTCGATGAAGTCGAAGATGTTGGCGACAATCATGATCACCCCGGCCAGCACGAACTGGTCGACCGCGAGCGCCCAGGCCGCCACCACGTTGATCAGCACGCCGATCAAGGTCAGGACGTTGGGGTGGATGCCGAGGGCCACGGACGCCGCGATGATGGCCCGCAGGGGAAACATGCAAACGGCGCCGATCGCGCCCGTGAAGGTCATAATGGAAGGTGGGATAAGAGTACCCGATGCCTATCCACGATCTCAAGGAACAGATTAGCCGCCTTCCGGAGCAGCCGGGCGTCTACCTGTACTACAACGCCCAGGGCGAAACCATCTACGTCGGCAAGGCGCGGGCCTTGCGCGACCGGACCCGCTCGTACCTGGGCGCCTACGGCACCAATCCCAGGACCAACGCCCTGCTGGACGAGGTCACCAGCCTGGAAGTGATCGTCACCGACTCGGTGGTCGAGGCGCTGGCCCTCGAGAACAACCTGATCAAGCAGCGGTCGCCCAAGTTCAACATCCTGCTGCGCGACGACAAGAACTACCCCTACCTGCAGCTGACCACCACCGAGGCGTTCCCACGGGTGCTGGTGGCCCGCTCGGTCGAGCGCGACGGCAACGTCTACGCCGGGCCGCTGCTGCCGGCGAAATTCGCCCGCCGGACGATGTCGCTCACGCACAAGCTGTTCGGTATTCGGTCCTGCAACGAGGTGATTACCGGCCTACGCAGCCGGCCCTGTCTCGAGTACGACATCGGCCGCTGCCTGGCGCCGTGCGTGGTCACCGTCTGCACCGCGGAGCGATACCAGATAGCCGTGGCCGACACGCGCCTGTTCCT
>JBEGVQ010000074.1:0-13794 GCA_041178345.1 Acidobacteriota bacterium
GGTGCTTGAAGTGCTGGAAGGCCGCATGCGGATCGAACAGCGGATCCTTGTAGTCGAGACCGACCACGAAGCCGATCGAGAGCCGGCCATCGGGCAGCGCATACAGCCAGCTGCCGCCGAAATCTTCGTCGCGCAGCGGATAACCCAGGGAGTGGATCACGGTGCCCGGCGCCAGGCGATCCTGCGGGATGTCCCAGAGTTCCTTGATGCCGATCGCAAACTGTGCCGGCTCCGACGCTTCGGCCAGGTGCAGCGTCTGGAGCAGTTGCTTGGTCAGGTGGCCGCGCACCCCGTCGGCGAAGATTGTGACCTTGGCATGGATGTCGGCGCCCGGCTCGAACGCGCCCTTGGGCTGGCCGTCTTTGCCAAGGCCCCGGTCGCCAGTCCGGACCCCGATCACGCGGTCGCCGTCGAACAACACATCTTGCCCGGGGAAACCCATGAAGAGGTCGATGCCCTCGGCCTCGACCTGCCCGGCCAGCCACTTCGCAAACTGGTTGAGCGAGATGATGTAGTTGCCGTGATTCTGAAACGGCGGCGGCGTGATCGGCAGCCGGAACTTCTTCTCCTGCGTCAGGAAGTAGATGTTGTCCTGGTGCACTTCCTGGGCGAGGGGCGCGCCCTTGGCCTGGAAGTCGGGAACCAGGTCGCGCAGCGTCGAGGGATCGAGCAAGGCGCCCGACAACTGGTGCTGGCCGGCGTTGGCCGCCTTCTCGATGACCGCAATCGCGAGGGGCTCACCGCCCTGCTGCTTCTGGAGTTGTGCGAGCCGCAACGCCGCCGACAGGCCACCCGGCCCGCCGCCGACGATCAGGACATCAACCTCAAGCGTCTCGCGGTCCGCCATCAGCCCTTCTGTAGTTCCGCGATGATGGCCGGGGCCAGTTCGAACAGGTCACCCTGGAGGCCGTAGTCGGCCACTTCGAAAATCGGCGCCTCGGCGTCCTTATTGATGGCGACGATCACGCGCGAGCCCTTCATGCCCACCAAGTGCTGGATCGCGCCGGAGATCCCCAGCGCGATATACAGCTTCGGGGCCACGGTCTGGCCCGAGCTGCCGATCTGGCGTTCCATGGGCAGCCAGCCGCTGTCGCAAATGGGCCGCGAGGCCGCCAGCTCCGCGCCAAAGGCCTTCGCCAGCTGTTCCGCGAGGGCAATGTTCTCGACCGCCTTGATGCCGCGTCCCACCGAGACAATGCGCTCCGCCTGCGACAGGTCGACGGCCTGCTTGGCCTCCTGGAACGGCGCTTCGGGCTTCTGGCGAATCTTCGACTCGTCGATGGTGATGGCCGCCGCGGCAATCGGCGCCGGCGCGCTGCCCTTCGCGGCCGCGTCGGCGCGGAAGGCACCGATCTGCATGCTGATCAGGAACGGGCCCGGGCCCTGCGGCACCACGTCGGCCACGAGCTTGCCCTGGAACATCGGCCGCGAGAACGCGGTGGCTCCGCCCACGGACTTGATCGCGGTCACGTCGGTAATGAGGGCGCGCTCCATGCGCGTCGCCAGGGTCGGCGAAAAGTCGCGCGTCTGGTAGGTGTGGGAGAAGAACACGTAGGCGGGCGAGACCTGCGCAATCACCTGCTGCAGGGCCTGGACGAACCCGTCGGGCGTGTAGTTGCCGAGCGCCGCGTGGTCGACGGCCAGCACTTCGGCGACGGCCGCCTGTGCCAGTTCCGCCGCGACCGCCGACACGCCCTGGCCCGCCACGGCCACCTTCACCGGCATCGCGCTGCCAGCCAGTTGCTGCGCTGCGGCGATGGCTTCCCAGCTCGCGCGGTTGAGCTTGCCCTGCTGTTGTTCCGCGACGACGAGAATCACAGGACCCTCGCTTCTTCACGCAGCCGCTTGACCAGCTCTTTCGCGGCTTCCGCCGGCGAGCCGCCAATCATCACGGTCTGCTTGGACTTCTGCGGCGCGCTGAGCGCCACGACCTTGAGACGCGGCAACAGGCCCGCGGGCGCCGCCACCTTGGCAATCTCTTTCTTCTTCGCCGCCATGATCCCCTTGAGGGTGGCGTAGCGCAGCTGGTTGATGCCGCTCTGGATGGTCAGGAGCGCCGGCAGCGGCATGGCCACGTGCTGGAACCAGCCGCCTTCGAGTTCGCGCTTTACTTTCAGGTGCGCCCCATCGACGCGCACTTCCATGATGATGGTCGAGTGGGGCATGCCCAGTTTCTCGGCCAGCACCGGGCCGAACTGCGCGTGGCCCTGGTCGTCGGACTGCAGCCCGGTGAGGATCAGATCGAACTTCTGTTCGGCCATGGCCGGCGCCAGCGCCGCGGCGGCCGTGAACGCATCGGCCGCGCCGAGCGAGTCGTCTTCGACATGCAGCGCCCGGTCGGCGCCGCGCGCCAGCGCCTCGCGAATCACCTGCTGCACGCGGCTCGGACCGGCCGAGCACACCACCACTTCACCGCCGTGCTTCTCGCGCAGGCGCAGGCTCTCTTCGAGCGCATACGCGTCGGGCTCGTTCATTTCGTAGCTGACGTCCTGCTCGCGGACCCACGTCTTGTCGTCGTTCAGACGCGGCTGCCACTCGCGGGTCGGCACTTGCTTGATACAAACTGCTATTTTCATTCCGGGGTCCTGCCGTCCTGCGTTCGGAGAGGGAGGGCTCGAGCCGTCGCTGGAGCGGCGGCCGCTAACGCGGCCGCCCTCCGAACGTCACGGTCGTCATTCAACGTATCTCTTCATCAACAGCGCGCCGTTGGTGCCGCCGAAGCCGAACGAGTTCGACAGGGCGTAGTCGATCGTCATGGGCCGCGCCGTGTGCGGCACGTAGTCGAGGTCGCAGCCCTCGTCCGCCTGGTCCAGGTTGATGGTGGGCGCTGCCGTCTGGTGGCGCACCGACAGCGCGGTGATGCCGGCCTCGAGGCCGCCGGCCGCGCCGAGCAGGTGGCCGGTCATCGACTTGGTCGATGAAATCGCCAGCTTGCGCGCGTGCTCGCCGAACACGCGCTTGATCGCGGTCGTCTCGATGCGATCGTTGTGCGGGGTCGAGGTGCCGTGGGCATTGACGTAGTTGACCTGGTCGGGACGAATCCCGGCCGAGGCAATCGCCGCGTTCATCACGCGGAACGCGCCATCGCCGTCTTCGGACGGCGCGGTCATGTGGTACGCGTCGCCCGACATGCCGTAGCCGACCATCTCGGCATAAATCGTCGCGCCGCGGCGCCTGGCGAACTCGAGTTCTTCGAGCACGAGGATACCGGCGCCCTCGCCCAGGACGAAGCCGTCGCGGTCTTTCTCGAACGGGCGGCTGGCCTTCGACGGATCGTCGTTGCGCGTCGACAGCGCGCGCAGCGCGGCAAAGCCGCCGACGCCCATGGGACACACGGCCGCTTCCGCGCCGCCGGAAATCATCGCGTCGGCCGCGCCGCGCTTGATGATCTCGTAGGAGTCGCCAATCGCATGCGCCGACGCCGTGCAGGCCGTGCAGGTCGCGAGGTTGGGCCCCTTGGCGCCGTAGCGAATCGACACCTGGCCCGAGGCCAAGTTGATGATCGACGACGGGATGAAAAACGGGGAAATCTTGCGCGGGCCGCCGGCCAGGTACGCCGCGTGCTCCCGCTCGATGGTGGTAAACCCGCCGATGCCCGAGCCGATGAATACGCCGACGCGGTCGGCGACCTCCGGGCTAATCACCAGCCGCGCATCGTCCATGGCGTATTGCGACGCCGCCACGGCGAACTGAATGAAGATGTCCATCTTCTTCAGTTCTTTCTTCTCGATGAACTGCAGCGGATCGAAATTCTTGACTTCGCCCGCGAACCGCGTCGAAAACGCGGCAGCGTCGAAGCGCGTGATCGGGCCAATGCCGCTGGTGCCCGCGCACAGTGCGTCCCAGTTTGCCTGAGCGCCCATGCCGACCGGCGACACCAGGCCCACACCGGTCACTACGACTCGCCTGCTCACTTGACCTCCGGACGAAACGGCACCCCATCACGGGGTGCCCTTGCTGGTCGCGTGCCCGCTTCCTTCTTACTTCTTCTTCGCGTGCGACTCGATGTAGTCGACCGCTTCCTTGACGCGCGTGATTTTCTCCGCTTCCTCGTCAGGAATCTCGATGCCGAATTCTTCCTCGAACGCCATCACGAGCTCGACGGTATCAAGCGAGTCGGCGCCCAGGTCGTCCACAAACGAAGCGTCCGGGGTGACTTCTTCCTCGTCCACACCCAACTGCTCCACGATGATGCTCTTTACCTTGTCGGCAACGGCCACGAGTCCCTCCCCCTAAATATCCAAACTCAACTGCCCACCAGTGTCGCTCCGACGGAACGACCCCAGCCACTTCGATGAGCGCCGGTGCACATTGCGCCCATCTTCTTGAAACGCTCCGCTACATGTACATCCCGCCGTTGACGGCGAGAACCTGACCAGTAATATACGCTGCATCGTCGGACGCCAGGAAGCCAACCGCCGCCGCAATGTCGTCCGGCGAGCCGAGCCGGCCCAACGGAATTTGCGACGACCAGTCGGTCTTGGCCGCCTCGGTGATCGCGCGCGTCATGTCGGTCTCGACCAACCCTGGCGCCACCACATTCACCGTCACCTGGCGCGACGCGACTTCACGCGCCAGGGCCTTGCAAAACCCAATCAATCCCGCTTTTGACGCCGCGTAGTTGGCCTGCCCGGCGTTGCCCATCTGCCCGACGACCGAGCTGATGGCGACGATCCGGCCGCTGCGCTGCCTAATCATCGGCTTGAGCGCCGCCTGGCACAGCGTGAACGCCGCCGTCAGGTTGGTCGCCAGCACGTCGTCCCAATCGGCGCGCTTCATGCGCAGCATCAACTGGTCGCGGGTAATACCGGCGTTGCTCACGAGGATGTCGAGCCGCCCGTGCCGCTCGAGCGTACCCTTGATCAGCGCCTCAACGGCCGCCGCGTCGGTGACATCGAGACCGTGGGCGAACGCCGTGCCCCCGGCCGCCGTGATGTCGGCCGCGGTGGCGTCGGCGTTCGTGCCGCGCGCCACGCACAGCACGGTGGCGCCGCCATGGGCCAGGCGCTGGGCAATCGCCCGGCCGATGCCGCGCGACGCACCCGTCACAATCGCGATCTTGCCGTCGAACTGTCTCAGAGCAGTCCCTCGATCGCCGCCAGGTCCCCGGGACCCTCGACGTTTAGAATGGTGGCGCCCGGGACGATCTTTTTCACGAGACCGCTCAACACTTTTCCCGGACCTACCTCAACATATCGGGTGACGCCTTCCGACGCAAGGCGCTGGACGACGTTTTCCCACCTCACTGGCGACGACACCTGGCGGATCAGCGCCTCAATCGCGTCGGCGGCGGTTCGTTTCGGCTCGGCGTCGACATTGGCCACCACCGGTATGCGGGGGTCGTGCGACGCGGCGGCGCGCAGTTCAGGTGCGAGCCGGTCTTCGGCCGGCTTCATGAGCGCGCAGTGGAACGGCGCGCTGACCGGCAGGGGAATGGCACGCTTGGCGCCGAGTTGCTTCGCATACTCTGCGGCGCGGGCGACGGCCGCGGCCGACCCGGCAATCACGATCTGGCCGGGGCTGTTGAGGTTCGCCGCACTCACCACCTCACCCTGGGCCGCCGCCAGGCACGCCTGATTCACGCCGGCCTCGTCGAGCCCCAGGATCGCCGCCATGGCGCCCTGCCCCACCGGCACGGCCTGCTGCATGTAGGTGCCACGGTTGCGGACCAGGCGCACGGCGTCGGCAAACACCAGCGTTCCGGCCGCGACGTGCGCCGAGTACTCGCCCAGGCTGTGCCCGGCGACAA
Source organism: Acidobacteriota bacterium (assembly GCA_041178345.1). GTDB lineage: Bacteria > Acidobacteriota > Vicinamibacteria > Vicinamibacterales > UBA2999 > 12-FULL-67-14b. The sequence goes on from JBEGVQ010000074.1 coordinate 5,750, forward strand.
AGGCAGGAGCCAGGCCGCGATCGGCCAGCAGACGCCACACGGCCACGCTCATGGTCAGGATGGCCGGCTGGGTGTTCGCGGTCAGCTGCAACTGCTCCGCGGGGCCGTTGAAGATCAGCCCGCTGAGGGATTCGCCAAGCGCCGCGTCGGCCTCGGCGAAGGTGTCTGCGCAAATGGGAAAGTGATCGGCCAGCGCCTGGCCCATGCCGACCGCCTGCGAGCCCTGCCCCGGAAACAAGCAGGCCGTGACCGGCAACCCTGAAGGGTTGCCGCCACCGATACTCATGACTGTGTCACCGCAAAAGTAGCCATCTCGTGTCGAAGCCGCTCCACCATTTGCTGCTCTGCCATGCGCGACGCCATCGCCACCGCGTTCCGCACCGCCTTCACCGACGAACGGCCGTGCCCGACGATGCACAGGCCGGCGACGCCGAGCAGCGGCGCGCCGCCAAACTCGGAGTAGTCCACGCGCTTGCGAAACCGCCGGAACGCGCGCCGCGAGAGCAGGTACCCCATCTGGCTCGAGAACGTGCTCTGCAGCTCCTCGCCGAGCAGCTCTTCGACCATCTCGACCAGGCCTTCGCTCAACTTCAAGGCGACGTTGCCGGTAAACCCGTCGCACACGATCACGTCGGCATCGCCCGAGAAGATGCTGCGCGCCTCGACGTTGCCGATGAACTCCAGCGCCGAGGCCTTGATCAGCTGGTGCGCCTCGCGCGTCAGCTCGTTGCCCTTCGTCTCTTCCTCGCCGATCGACAACAGCCCGATGCGAGGCCGCGCCACGCCCAGGCCGGTCATGGCGTAGACCGCGCCCATGTGCGCAAACTGCAGCAAGTGGGCTGGGCGGCACGCCACCGTCGCCCCCACATCGAGCAGCACCGCCGACCCCTGCCGGGTCGGCACGGTCGGCGCCAGGGCCGGCCGATCGACTCCCGGCAGCATGCCAAACGCACCACGTGCCGCGACCACGCACGCCCCGGTGTGCCCGGCGCTGAACAGCGCCGCGGCCTCGCCCGATGCCACCAACTCGGCGGCGATACGAATCGAGGCCCTCGGCTTGCGGCGCAAGGCGTGGGCCGGCGACTCAGCCATGTCGACCACGTCGGGCGCGTCAACGACGCGCACATCCAGGGTCTCGGCGTCGGGATGACGTTGAAGCTCGGCGCGGATCTCGCCGGCGCGGCCGACCAGATCGATGCCCAGGCCTAGGTACCGTGCGGCGGCCAGGGCACCCTCGACCGGACGACCGGGCGCGTGATCCCCGCCCATCGCGTCAACCGCGATGCGCATCTGAATCAGTCCGTCAGCGTGGTTAGCGGCCGCAACCATCGGCAGCGGCCGGACACCGCATTAATCGTTGTTAACTGGACGCACCTGGCGCGCGCGGTAGAAGCCGCAATACGCGCACACGCGGTGAGCGGCCTTGGGCTCGCTGCACTGCGGGCACAGGCCGGGCGTGGTGGCCTTGAGCGCGTCGTGAGTGCGGCGCTTACGGCCGCGGGTCTTGGAGTGTCTGCGTTTTGGATTAGGCATCGTCGTGCTTTCGCTTCGTGATCAACGTCTTCAAAACATCCATCCGCGTATCTTCCATCTGCGGATTGCAATCGCAGGCGGCGAGATTACGGTTGGTCCCACATTGCGGGCAGATCCCCTTGCATGCCGGCGTGCACAGCGGCTTCATCGGCAAGGCCAGGTAGAACTGCTCCCGCAACAACTCGATCAGGTCGATCTGATCGTCCCGATAGTACGTAAGCGAGACGTCGTTTTCTTCGACCTCAACTTCGGTCTCGTCGTCTTCGTCCTTCGCGGCATCGACTGCCGTTGAGGGCAGGAACCGCAGGTCGAATTCGCGATCGACCGGCAACACAAACGGTTCGACGCACCGGCTGCACTCCAGCCCGAGCTGGGTCTTGACGGTGCCCACCAGGCGGAACCGGTCGTGATCCTTATGGATCGTCAACCGGAGGTCCACCGGGGCGATTACCCGGTACTCCTCGCCCTCTCCCGGCAGGTCGGCCGGATCGAAGACCTTGGCAATTTCGGTCTCGGGCAGACGGATGTGGGACAGTTCGAGGCGCATTTCAACAAACCTGTCAGGCGGCACTAAAGTGACGCCCTTCTGGCACACCCCTAAAGGGTGCCCCTACATGTACTTCCGGGAATTTCTCCGGCGTACAAGACTTTTCAGTATACCACGCTGGGGCCGACCCAGGGCTTGGGGATAAAGAGGCGCTCGAAGAGGGTCACGGCAAAGCGGTCGGTCATGCCGGCCACGAAGTCTTGCGCCGCCACGTCCACGCCCTCGGCGGCGATGGTCCGGACGTCGAGGAACTCCTCCGGGCGCTGCTGGATCTGCTCCCACAACCCGCCGAGGATGCCCGCGGCCTTGGCAAACTCGGCCGTCGCCGTCTGGTTCTCGTAGACGGCCTCGAACAGGTAGCTGCGCAGGTCGACCAGGGCCGTCAGCACCGGCTCGCTCATGCGGATCTCGGTCAGGCCCCCATCAAGGGTCTGGTGGACCACATCGGTGACGAGCCGGCCAATGCGTTCAGACGACGAGTGCCCGAGGACCTCGGTCGCCGCTTTCGGCAGGCTGGCCTCCGAAATAATTCCGGCCCGTACCGCGTCGTCAATGTCGTGATTCACATAGGCCGAGATATCGGCCACGCGGGCCACCTGCCCTTCGATGGTGCTGGCGCGATGCTCGGGCGGCGCCCCCACCGGCATGCCGTGCTTGCCCTTGGAGTGCCGGGCAATGCCGTCGCGCACCTCCCACGTCAGGTTCAGGCCCTGGCGATCGTTCTCGAGCACATCGACAATGCGCAGGCTCTGTTCGTAGTGGTTGAAGCCGCCCGGCACCAGGTCGCTCAGCACACGTTCCCCCGCGTGGCCAAATGGCGTGTGGCCCAGGTCGTGACCGAGGGCAATGGCTTCGGTCAGCTCATCGTGCAGGTGCAGGACCTTGGCGATGGTGCGGGCAATCTGCGCGACTTCGAGCGTGTGGGTGAGGCGCGTCCGGTAGTGATCGCCGGTTGGCGCAAAGAACACCTGGGTCTTGTGCTTCAGCCGCCGGAATGCCTTGGTGTGGACAACGCGGTCGCGATCGCGCTGGAACGCCGGCCGAATCGGATCCTCGGTTTCAGGGCGGACGCGACCCTTGCTCGCGGCGCTCTTGGCGGCCTGCGGCGCCAAGGTTTCCTGTTCGCGCGCCTCGAGTTGTTCGCGAATCACCGGCCGCCCTGTGCTCGTCATGTGCTCCATTGTATCGTCGGCCCCGATGTGACGTCCGGCTTTGGCCGGGCCTTCAGTTGCGGACAATCTCCTTCAGGAAGCTCGTCCCGTGAGCGAGCGGGCCGACGCCGAAGACGTCGGCGAGCGTCTGGCCGAGGTCGGCGAAGGTGGCCCGTGTGCCCAGGTCCACACCGGCGCGCACGCGCGCGCCGTGCAGCAGCACCGGCACGTGCTCGCGCGAGTGGTCGGTGCTCGGCGTGGTCGGGTCGTTCCCATGGTCGGCCGTGATTACGAGCAGGTCGTCGGGCCGCAGTTGCGGCAGCAATTGCGCCAGCCGGACGTCGAAGCGATCGAGGTTGGCGCCGTAGCCCGCGGTGTCGTTGCGGTGGCCGTACACCGCGTCGAAGTCCACGAGGTTCGCAAAGATCAGCCCGCACTGCTCGGTCGCGAGCAACGCCTCGAGCCGGTCCATGCCATCGGCGTCACTCTTGGTGGGATGCGACGCCGAGATGCCCTGTCCGGCAAACAGGTCCGAGATCTTGCCCACTGACGTGACCCGGTGGCCGGCGCCGACGAGACGGTCGAGCAGCGTCGCCTGAACCGGCGGCATGGCGTAGTCGTGGCGATTCGAGGTACGCGCAAACGAACCGGGGAGGCCGACGAAGGGCCGCGCGATCACCCGGCCAAGCCCCAGGCCGCGCACCACCAGGTCATACGCCGCGTTGCACCACTGGTAGAGCGTCTCGACCGGCACAATGCCTTCATGCGCCGCGATCTGGAACACGCTGTCGGCGGAGGTGTAGACGATCGGGAAGCCCGTCTCCATGTGCCGCGGCCCCAGTTCGTCGATGATGGCGGTACCCGAGGCCACCACGTTGCCAATCGACGGACGGCCAATGCGCGCTTCGAAAGCTTGGATCACTTCGGGCGGAAAGCCGCGGGGAAACGTCGGGAAGGCGCGGTCGAGCACGACGCCCATCAATTCCCAGTGGCCGGTGACCGAGTCCTTGCCCGCGGACCGTTCCGCCATCCGGCCGTATGCGCCCGAGGCGGTGGCCGGCATTCCCGGCAGCGGCACCAGCCGGCCAAGGCCCATGCCGGCCAGGGTGGGAATTCGCAACGGCACCTGCGCCGCAATGTTACCGAGGGTGTTGCTGCCCTGGTCGTCGTACACCGCCGCATCCGGCAACTCGCCGATGCCGACGCTGTCGAGCACGATAACGATAGCGCGTGAGAACACGCGTCAGGGATGGTGAGACGAGAAGTAGTTCGGCACGCTGCGCGGCGTCCGGATCGTGGCAATGGCGTGCTTGAAGATCAGGTGGTCCATGCCCGCGTGCTCGACGATCAGCGCAAACCGGTCAAAGTTCTTGATGCGGGCTTCGAACTCACGGCCATCCAGCAGGTGGACGGTGACGGGCAACTTCTCGCGACGTGCATAATTCAGGAAGACGTCCTGAATGTTTGGAGCGCCGGTCTTGGCTTCAGGTGTCGGCGGCATTTTTCCCGTCCTTCAACAGGTCCCGCGCGGACAGCATCGCAATTACGCTGTCTTGCACTTCGGCGTGAGTGCCGGGACCGTCAAACCAGTCAAGGTTAGGCTCTTTTCGGAACCAGATCAACTGCCGACGCGCGTAACGGCGGTTCTCTTGCGCAATCAACGCACGGGTAGCAGCCTCGTCTCGCACGCCCTGCAGATGCTCCATGGCCTGGCGATAGACCAGGCCCCCAAACGGCCGGGCGCGCGGCGGCACCCCAGCCGCCAGCAGCCCGCGGATCTCGTCCAGCAAGCCGGCGTCGAACTGTGCATCCACGCGCCGGGTCAGCCGTTCCGACAGCCAGGCGGCCGGCATGCGCAGGCCGATCGGAATCACCTGCACGTCGGGATCGAGCAGGGATGCGGTGGCCTCGAAGTGCGAGGTCAGCGGCCGGCCAGTCAGAAAATACACCTCGAGCGCCCGGATAATCCGCTTGAGGTCGCGGGACATGATGCGCGCGGCCGACGCGGGGTCCACGCGCCCCATCAGGCGGTGCAGCCGTTCCACGCCGCGCCTGGCGGCAATCGCCTCGAGCCTTCCCCTGAGTTCGGCATCAGCCGGCGGGCCCGGAAAGAGGCCCCGGGTCAGCGCCCGGTAGTAAAAGCCCGTGCCGCCGACCAGGATGGGAACGCGGCCACGGCCCTGGACCCCGCGGACCGCCGTCGTCGCATCGCGCGCGAATTGCGCGGCCGTGTACTCGTCGGTGGGATCAGCGATATCGATCAGGTGATGCGGGATGCCCCGCCGTTCGGCCATGGGCACCTTGTCGGTGCCGATGTCGAAGCCGCGGTACACGGCGGTGGAATCGCAGTTGATGATCTCGCCGCCCAGCCGCTCGGCCAGCGCAATGCCAAGGGCGCTCTTGCCAACGGCGGTGGGTCCGAGAACAGCGATGAGAGGTTTCACAGGCATCCGGCACCCCTCACAGGGGCGCCCTCCTGGCACTACTGGCCGGGGGGATTTTCGTTGTAGAAGAACGTGACCGTGAAGAACGCCCGGTCTTCGGGGTACTCCGGCGGCAGGGGTGTGGTGGGATTCGAGGCCCGCAGCGCGTTGACGGCCGCCTGATTGAACGACTCAATCTCCGACGGCCTGACCACGGTGACGTCGGTCAACGCGCCATTCCGATGCACGTTGAAGGTGATCACCACGCGCCCGCGCATGGTCTGCGCCGCCATCGGCACGAACCAGTTGCGCCGCACCTGCGAGATGAACCGGCGAATCCACGGACCGAACTCGACGCCCTTGGTGTCGAACTGCAGGGGGCCAAACTCCTGCATCTGGCCCTTCTGGTTGTCGAACGATTCGTTCTGGACGTACTTCTGCAGGTTCTTCAGCGCCTCGCCCAGCGAGCCTCCGGCCGGTGGCTGCGTCTGCGGACGCTGCATCATCGCCATCTGCGGATCGGTCCGCGGATCGCTCATGGTCGGCGTCTCAACGGTCGGCGGCGCCGGTTGCGGCGCGGGACCGTCGCCGCGCATCTCCTCTGCCGGCGCCGCTTCGGTGCGTTCGCTGGAATCCCCGCGGGCCGCCGGCAGCGGGTTGGTCATCTCCGGCACCCGTTCCGGCGTACGGGCGCTACGGTCGACATCCGACATCTCCGCGCGCTCTGGCTGGGTCAGCGGCGGCAGGTCCGTCTTCGGCTGCACGAACACGAACGTCGGCGTGTTCTCGTCGCGGGGGCGCGGCTGCATCACCTGCTCTTCGGGGGAGCGCTGCGGCAGAAAGTCAGGCAGGAACAGCAAGGCCGCGACGATCGCGGCGTGAACGAGAATCGACACGGCGACGCCGTCGCGTCGGTTGATGGCGGACCCAACCGGCTCGATATCGCGGTAGCGATCATCGAAGTCGAAGTACATCAGTAAGTTACACGATTATACAGGCTTAGGGGCTTGGGGCTTAGAGGGGCGGGACAACGTCCGTCGAGCCCCTGGGCCCTTCGGACCCTAGGCCCTTTTCTGTCCCGTATACAGATAGACGGCGCCGAACATGAATGGCCTTGCCTGAACATGCGAAAACCCTGCGGCAGACAGAATTTCCGCGAACTCGTCGCCATACGGGAAGGCCCCGATGGACTCGGGAAGGTAGGAATAGGCCGCGTCGTGACGCGACACGGCCCGGCCGATCCGCGGAAGGACGTTGCGGGAGTACCACTGGTAGATTGGCCCGAATATCGGCGAGCGCGGCGTGCCGAACTCGAGAATCGCGACCCGGCCACCAGGGCGAAGGGCCCGCACCAGCTCCCGACACGCCACCTCCGGCACCTGGACGTTCCGAATACCGAAGGCGATGGTCGCGGCGTGCACCGATTCGTTCGCGACCGGCAGGTTCATGGCATCGCCGCGCAGCAGCTGGATCCGTCCGGCCAGGCGGCCCGTCTCCACCTTCGCCAGACCATGCGTCAGCATGGCGCCCGAAAAATCCACGCCGACGACGCGCGCGGCGCCCTTGCGAGCTGCCCCGATTGCGACATCGGCGGTCCCGGTGCAGACATCGAGCAGCCGCTCCCGCCCGGTGAGCTTCAGCGAGGCAATGGCGTGATGCCGCCAGTACCGATCGACGCCGCCCGAGAGCACGGTGTTCAGCAGATCGTATCGGCCGGCAATCGCGTCAAACATGCCTGCGATCTTCGCGGGCGACTTGTCCACCGTCGCGCCGTTCACGTCTGCCCCAGCACTTCGCGCTTTGGTGGACAGGTCCTTATCCGACATACAACGCCAGTCCTGTCGTCACGAAATACAAGATACCCACCCACCCATTCAAATCGAATGCGCGCTTGACCTGCGACAGGTCGTGCTCGCTGACCAGTGACTGTTCGTAGACGAGCAGCGCCGCGACCAGCGCGACGCCGCCGAGATAGATCGGCCCGACCGGCACCAGCGCGGCCAGCGCGGCCATGCAGGTCACGGTGGCCACGTGCATCACGCGCGAGATGACCAGCGAGCGCGCCACGCCCCAGCGGACCGGGATCGAGTTAAGGCCATGCGCGCGGTCGAACTCCAGATCCTGGCAGGCATAGAGAATGTCGAAGCCGCCCACCCACAAGCCAATCGCCAGGCCCAGCAGCCAGGGCTCCCACCCGCCGCGGCCGCCCGCAGCCAACCAGCCGCCGACCGGCGCCACCGCCATCGCCAGGCCGAGAAAGGCCTGCGTATAGGACGTGAAGCGCTTGGCCACTGAGTACCAGAACACAATCGCCAGCGCCACCGGCGACAGCATTCCGCACAACGGGTTAAGGCGCGCGGCCGCGACCACGAAGACGATCGCGGAGACGCC
>JBEGVQ010000075.1:0-7663 GCA_041178345.1 Acidobacteriota bacterium
TGCCGATGATGGACGAGCCGAGATACAGCGGATGGCGAGTATAGCGGTACGGTCCCGAGCGCGTCACTTCCTTGCTCTTCTCGAGATGACCCGCCGCCCACAGTCGCAGGCACTCGCCCACGACCGCAATGGCCGCGCCGAGCAGCAACGAATTTGGCGTCGGTGATGCGAGCCACAGCACCAGCGCTGCGAACACGAACCCGAGAAACACGCGCCAGCGCGCCAACAACCGCGTCATGAAGTGCGCCCGGTCGCGGTCAACCGCCGCTCAGCTGCCGCCAGCACGTCGGCGACCTCGATCTCGTTGATGCACGGCGCCCCGCGCAGGCATTGACGCTTGTGGTGACAGACGCAGGCGCCGGCGCGCGAGATCACTTGATCGTCCGGGTCCCACGGTCCATTGCGTTCCGGCCACGTGGGTCCATACAACCCCACGAGCGGCGTGCCCATGGCCGCGGCAATGTGCAACGGCCCGGTGTCGCCCGACACGACGAGCGCGGCATCGCGCATGATCACCGCCAGGTCGGCAATTTCGGTCGGCGGCGCGGCCACTGCGGCGCCGCTTGACGCAGCGATCACCCGTTCGGCCAGTTCCCGTTCGCGCGGCCCCCAGGTCACGAGGGACGGCAGTCCGGTGCGCGCGTAGAGCTGCGCGGCCAGCGCGCCAAACCGCTCGGCGGGCCAGCGCTTGTTCGGCCAGGCCGCGCCGGGATTGAGGACCGCGTACTTCCGCGCGCCACCAGCCGCCGCCACCGCGGCGGTCGTGGCCGGCGCCGCCTCGGGGTGCAGCGGCAACTCGACGGCCGACGGCGGCACGCCAAGCGCCTTCAGAATGGACAGGTTCTTCCGGATCACGTGCGGCGCGTCGAGCGGCACCACGGTCTCGCTGTAAAACGATGCAGCGAGGGGCTCGCGCAGGTGGGCGCGATCGAAGCCAATCACGCGCGCGGCGCCGGACAGCCGCGCCCACACCGCCGACTTGAGCAGCCCTTGCAAGTCGAGCGCGGCCTCGTACTTCTGCGCGCGCAGGTGGCGCACGGCGTTCAGGTAGTCCATGACGCCGCCGTTCTTCTTGCGGACAATCACGCGCTCGTTCAGACCTTCGGCCAGCGACAAGATCGACGCGTAAGCTTCGTCCACGATCCAGTCCACCCTGGCCGCCGGCCAGGCGCGCCGCAGCGCCGCCAGCACCGGCAGGGCATGCACGATGTCGCCGAGGGCGCTCATGCGGACGATCAGAATTCGATTCATCGCTTCAGCCGCGTCAGCAGATCCGACGTGGAATGGTCCTTCGGGTCCCCGACAATCGCGATGCGGCCGCCGTAGGCGCGGACGGTGTCGCGTTCGGGAACGGTCTCGACGGTGTAGTCGGTGCCTTTGCAGTGCACGTCGGGCTTGAGCAGCTCGAGCAACGGCGTCACGGTGGGCTCCGGGAAGATCACCACGTAGTCGACGGCGCGCAGGGCCGCGACCAGCTCCGCGCGGTCGGCCTCGGGCAGCACCGGCCGCGACGGCCCCTTCAGGCCCTGGATGGAGCGATCGTCGTTGATGGCGACGACCAGCCGGTCAGCCTCGCGCCGCGCGGCTGCGAGATAGCGCACGTGGCCGACGTGCAGCAGATCGAACCCGCCATTGGCAAAGGCAATGGTGCGACCGGCCTGGCGATCCTGCGCGACCCGGGCCACCAGCGCGTCGCGGGTGAGCACCTCACCCATGGGACACGGCACGGCGCAGTTCTGCGGCCGACACGGTGGCGGTGCCGCGCTTCATGACCACGAGTCCGCCCGCAAAGTTGGCGAGCCGGGCAGCCTCTTCGAACGTGGCTCCCGAGGCCAGCGCCAGCGTCATGGTGGCCATGACGGTGTCACCGGCGCCGGTCACGTCGGCAATCTGATCGGAGCCGAAGATGGGAATGTGCACGGTCTTCTTGCCGGCCTCGAAGAGCGCCATGCCGCGGCTGCCGCGCGTGACGAGCACGGCCTGCATCCGCGTGCGCTTGAGCAGGGCGCGGCCGGCGCGTTCGAGGACCTGGGCCTGATCGTCAATCGTGACGCCGAGGACCTGCTCCACTTCCGACTCGTTGGGCGTGCAGGCGGTAAGGCCGCGGTACTTCGTCAGCGCGTAGCGCGAGTCGATCAGGATGGGCGTGCCCTTCTCGAGGCGCCCCGCCAACTCGTGAACGAACTTCGGCGTCACCAGTCCGGAGCCGTAGTCCGAGACCAGCACCGCATCCGCGCCCTTCACGGCCTTGCGCGCAATCTGCTCCGCCGCCTCGCGATGCGCGTCGGCCACCGGTTCGGCGGTAAAGCGATCGATGCGCACGACCTGCTGCTTCGCGGAATGAATGCCGCCCGCCAGGATGCGGGTCTTCACCGGTGTGCGATAGCCGCCGGGCCTGGCCAATCCGGCCCGCTCGATGCCGCGCGGCAGCACCGTGAACAAGCGCCGGCCGGGCTCGTCGCGGCCCACCAGCGAGACCAGCGTGACGATCGCGCCCAGGCTGGCGACGTTGCTGGCGGCGTTGCCGGCGCCGCCGGGTACGATCTCCGTTGCGTCGTATTCGAGGATCAGGACCGGGGCCTCGCGCGACACGCGGGCGACCCGGCCGTAGACATACTCGTCGGCGATCAGGTCGCCAAAGACGACGAGCCGCTGGCCGCGGAACGAGGCGATCAGGCTGGACAGGCGGTTGGGCATCACGGTTCTGAGAGGATCACGGAGACGGCGTGCATGAGATTGTCGCACACGGCATCGACCTGCTGGCCGGCCGGCCGCTTCTCTTCCTGTTCGGCGCCCCAGCCGGTGCGGACGAGAATCGACCGCGCGCCGACATTGCGCCCCAAGTTCACGTCGAGCCACTTGTCGCCGATCACCCACGACGCCGCCGGATCGATGCCGTGATCGCGAATCGCGTCTTCGATCATGCCGGGCGACGGCTTGCGGCACCGGCAGTCGACGGCCAGGCTCTCGACCGAGCCGCGCGGGTGATGCGGGCAGTAGTAGAGGGCGTCGAGGTCCGCGCCGCCGGCCTGCAGCCGTCGCCGCATCTCGGCATGACACTGCTCGACAAAGCCCGGCGCGATCAATCCCTGGGCGAGGCCCGACTGGTTGGTCACGATGATCAGTTCGTAGCCGGCCCGCTTGAGCAGCCGCAGCGCATCGACCGCAAACGGGAACAGCTCGAGGTCCTTCAGTTGGTGCAGGTAGCCGACATCCACGTTCAAGGTGCCGTCACGGTCGAGAAAAATGGCTTTTTTCATGGCAGGGATTCGAACGCTCGTTCCGCGGTGATGCCGCGCATGCAGCGATGGTCAATGGGGCATTCGCGCAGCATGCAGGGCCGGCAGAATACCGCGTGGGTCAGGATGGTCGGCGCCGGGGCCTCGGTACTGGCGGGCAGGGGCGACGTGCGCAACTCGTTGGTCGCGCCAAACAGGGCCACGACGTGGGTGCCGACCGCGCCGGCCAGGTGCATGGCGCCGGAGTCGTTCGAGACCACCGCGCGGGCGACGGCGAGAATCCCCGCCAGCGTGGCCAGGTCGCTCTTGCCGGAGAAATCAACCAGGCGGTTGATCTTCGTTCCCGTCTTCGGCAGGCGCCCTTCGATCTCGCGACAGACGTCGCGGTCGGCATTGGCGCCGACCATCACGACGCTCCAGTTGCGCTTCTCGATCAGGAGGTGCGCCAACTGGGCAAACCGCTCCGGCAACCATTGCTTGGCGCGGCCATAGGCGGCGCCGGGAGCGAACACCGCGAACGGCTCGTCCAGGTCGAGGCCAATCTCGCGCAGCACATCCTTCGCCCAGTCGAGGTTGGGCCACACGCGCGCGTGCAACGGCCCCGGCGGCACACCAAGAGCCGTCGTCAACGCCTGGTAGTAGGCGCCTTGATGGAGCGGCGCCGCCGGTTTCGGCACGGCCCGGGTCAGGTAGCGGGCACGCCAGTCAGTGGCAAAGCCCCAACGCTCGGCAATGCCCGACCGTGACGCGACGAGGCCGGTCGCAAACGAGTTCGGCAGCAGCAGCGCGGCATCGAAATGGCCACTCGCAAGTGCGGCGGCATCCTGTTGCCAACCAGTCAGCGCCCGCAGGCCGCCACGTCCCGGCAGCGTGATCACTTCATCCACGCCCTGCACCATGCGGAACAGCGGCGCCACCGAGCCGCGCGCGGCCACGGCGAGATGCGCCGATGGGTAGTGACGGCGAACATCGGCGATGGCCGGCAGCGCCATGACGGCATCGCCAAGCCAGTTCGGCGAGACCACGACCAGGCGATCAGCGGCCATCATCGCCTTCGCTTCCGTTCTTCGCTGCTCGTTCCTCGTTCTTCGCCTTGGGAAACATCCCCGGTGTCTCGGGGAGGGGCGCGTCGCGCCAGCGGCGGTGCATCCACAGCCACAGCTCCGGATGCTTGCGGACATGCATCTCGAGCACGTCGGTGCAGCGCTGCGTGAACTCCCGGATGGCGTCGGGACCGTCACCCGCCGGCGGCTCGACCGGCGATTCGTAAATGAAACGATAGCGCCCGCCGGGCAGCGGCAACGCGAACACCGGGATCACCGCGGCGCCGGTGCGTAGCGCCAACGCGGCGAGCGTCGAGGTGGTCGCCGCGGGCCGGCGGAAGAAGCTGACCCAGATCGCGTCGGGGCTGTGCATGTGCTGATCGATCAGCATCGCCACCCCTTCGCCGGCCGCCAGCAACCGCAGCACGCGGCGCACCGCCCCCTGGCGATAGATCACGGAGTTACCGGTGCCGGTCCGCATGCGCTCGAGCAGGCCGTTCAGCGGCGCGTTGTCGAGCGCCCGCGCCAGGACGCCAATCGGCCGCAGCTTCGCGCCGTGCGCCATCGCCTGCAGTTCCCAGAAGCCGAAGTGGCCGGTGAAGAACAGCACGCCCTTGCCCTGCGCATAGGCCAGGCGGACGCGCTCGTCGCCCTCGTACTCCGCGCGCGCGAGCATTTGCTCGGGCGTGAGGGCGCTGAAGGTCAGGAGCTTCAGCAGCACCTGGCCGAAGTGCGCGAACGTCGCGCGGGCAATGGCGCGTCGCTCGGCGGCGGGCCGCTGGGGAAAGCACTGCTCGAGGTTGGCCAGCGCCACGCGCCGGTGCGGCGCATCGAGCGCGTAGAACATCAGCCCCAGCGCGCTGCCACCCATGCGGACCATGCCGTCGGGCAGGCGGCGGGCCACGCCACGCACCGTGACAACGGCCCAGTACTCGAGGGTCTCGCGCATCAGAGGATCGCCCGCACGGATTCAAAGAGCGCCTCGGCGGGCTCGAACGTCACGGCCAGCGGGACGCGATACAACGCGAACGGCAAGGCGCCAAGCGCCTCGAATCGCACCGCATCCTTGTCGGTCGTGAACACACCATCGGCGCCGCTGGTTTGCACCTTGCTGGCGATCCGCGCGACATCCGCCTGCGAATAGCGATGGTGATCCGGAAACGTCAGCGTGTCGGCCACCGTGGTGCCGGCATCACGAAGAGCGTCGAAGAAGCGCTGCGGGTTGGCAATGCCGGCCACGGCGAGAACTTTATCGATGCCGTCCCGCACCTGACCGACGGCGACCGGAGCGCCAAGCGTGCGACGCGCGCCACACGATTGGGAGATGCCAAGCGACCATGCTTCGGTGGACGCAGCGCCGGCCGTGGCGTCGGACACGACCAGCACTTGCGCGCGGGCGGCGGCATCCACTGGCTCGCGGAGGCGGCCCATCGGGATCACGCGGCCCTGCGGGATCTCCCCCATCGTGGTGACCAGCACATCGAGATCGCGCGCCAGCTGGACGTGCTGGAACCCGTCATCGAGAACATGGACCGTGCAGTGCAACCGCCGCTCGGCCAGCGTGCCGGCCAGGTAGCGATCGGGCGACACGCACACCACGGCGCCGGGCACCTGGCGCGCCAGCATCAACGGCTCGTCACCCGATCGGTCCACGCCTTCGCGGACGTGCGCGCCATCGGACACCACGACCACGCCGTCGGGCGCGTCGGCCCGGCCGTAACCGCGGCTCAAGATCGCGGGGCGTTCGCCCTGGTCAACCAGCCACTGCGCAATGGCGGCGACCACCGGCGACTTGCCGGTGCCGCCCATCGACAGGTTGCCCACGCTGATGACGGGCCGCGCCAAATGCTGCCGGCGCTCGGGGTGCTGCTCGAGCCACCGCCGGCGAACGCGCATCACCTGGCCGTAAAGGGAATCAAGCAAGGGGTCTGAAAGGCCGCACGTTGGCCGGATAGGTACGCACTTCCTGTGGGAGCAGGGCCGCCAGCACCGCCGCGCTCTTGTCCTTGGCGCCGCGGTTGGCCTCGACCAGCGCGCGCGCGGCGGCGCCGAGGCGGGCGCGGCGGACCGGATCGCCCATCAACGAGATGAAGGCTTCGTCCAGCTCGCGTTCGTCGTGCACTTGCACGCCCGCGCCGTTGGTGACGAAGGCGTCGGCGATCTCGAAGAAGTTCTCCATGTGCGGCCCGAACACGATCGGCTTGCCGAACACCGCGGGCTCGAGCACGTTGTGGCCGCCGGTGGCGACCAGGCTGCCGCCGACAAACACCACCGTGGCAATCTGGTAGACGGTCGCCAGCTCACCAATGGTGTCGAGCACCACGACGTCCACGCGCGGCTCGGCATCAATCGCCAGGTCGCTGCGCCGCGCCACTTTCCAGCCCTCGCCGCGCGCCAGTTGCTCGGCTTCGCCGAAGCGTTCGGGATTGCGGGGGGCCAGCACCAGCAGCGTCGCCGGCGCGCTCGCGCGCAGGCGGCGGAACGCGCGCAGCACCGCGGCCTCCTCGCCCTTCATGGTGCTGCCGGCGACCAGGACCGGGCGCGAGGCCGGCAGCCGGAAGTAGCGCAGCACGCGGTCGCGGGCGCGCGCCTGCGGAGCGGTCGACGGCAGGTCGAGCGAGTCGAACTTCAGGCTGCCGGTGACGACCACCCGCGCCGGGTCGGCGCCAAGGTCGATGAAGCGCCGCGCCGATTCTTCGCTCTGCACGCAGAAGCGATCGATGTCGTCGAGCACCCGCCGCATCATCGGCCGCACCATCTTGTAGCGCGGAAACGATCGCGGCGACAGCCGGCCATTGACGACGGCGGTCTTGACGCCGCGCTTGCGGCATTCGCGCAACAGGTTCGGCCAGATCTCGGTCTCCATCATGATGAAGAGCTTGGGCCGCACCAGGTCGAGCGTCCGCCTGACGAAAATGCCGAGGTCGAACGGAAAGTAGAACACCGCGTCCACGTCCTGCACGCTGCGGCGGGCCAGTTGCTGGCCGGCAAGCGTGGTCGTGGACAGGAACATTCGCAAGCCCGGATGGCGGCGCTTGAGGTCGCTGATCAACGGCCGCGCGGTCAGCACCTCGCCGACCGACACCGCATGAATCCAGATGGAAGGGTCGGCGTCCATGTTGAACGACACGGGCAGGTAGCCCATGCGTTGTCCCAGGCTGCCAACATATTTCTTGTAGCGCAGCGCCTGGTAAACGAACCACGGGGAGGCGACGACGACGATCGCCAGCACGAGGACGCTGTAAAGGCTATACATTAAAGGAGTTACCCATCATTCTACCGGCATCCTTCGGGTTTGTCGAACAGGGTTGTACAATTCCGAGTTCATGGCCATCAAAGTTGGAATCAACGGGTTCGGACGCATTGGACGAAACATCATGC
>JBEGVQ010000076.1:0-4398 GCA_041178345.1 Acidobacteriota bacterium
ACTGTCGTTGCAGCAGCGGTTGGGCAACGACCATCGCCATGACCGGCCCCGCGACGAACACCGCCGACAGGTGCGCCTGCACGCCGAGCCACGCGACCGCGGCCGTACTCAGGCCGCGCCAGTAGCTGGGTGCCGTCCCGAGACTGAGCGCGAGCGCAGTCGCCATCTTGACGAGCGCGGCGGCGACCGGCGGGTTCCAGATCACGCCTGAGATGCTGATGTCGAACGGCGCCGAGGCGACGAGCAGGCACAAGGTCAGCGCCAGCGCCATCGGCACGCGGCGCGCGAGCACGATCAGCAGCCAGGTGTCGGCCACCGATTGCAGGAGCGCGACCCAGATGCCGCCGCCGTGCGGGAAGTCCTGGGTGAAGGGGCCGACGATGACCCGGCCAAGCCACAGCAGCCAGTAGTACGCCGGGCCGAACCCGCGGCCGCCGGCGGTGCTGGGCGCGCCGGTCAGCGGCAGCTCGGTCAACCCGCCGAGCGCGATGGTCCAGTCGCGAATCTGCTCGCCGATCATCAGGAAGCTGTTGGCGAGGTCGTACGTGCGGATCAGCAGCACGTAGATGAAGAAGGCAGCCGCGATGGCGATCCGCACACGCGGGTCGATGCTCACGCGGAGAATTCTACAGGAGCGCGCCCGTCACCCGCCGCAGCACGGCGTCGTACATCGCGGGCGTCACTGTGCCAGTGTTCGTGTTCTGTCTCGACGGATGGTACATACCCGCCAGTGTCGGGCCGTCAGTGGTCCAAATCGCGCCGTGCGAAAAGACCGGACGCGGACGGGGCAGGGCGACGCCCTGCTGGACCAGCAACTTCAGCCACGCGTCCCAGGCGATCTTGCCGAGGGCCACGACGATCTGCAGGCGGGGCAGGGCGGCCACCTCGTCCAGGAGATGCACGAGGCAGCGATCAACCTCTTCAGGCAGTGGCTTGTTCGCGGGCGGGGCGCAGCGCACGGCGGCGGCAAGATACGCATCCCTCAGTTCGAGCCCATCGTCCGCGCGCTGCGACGTGCCGCGGTTGGCGAAGCCGGCGCGCTTGAGGGCCGCCATCAGGAAGTCGCCGGAGCCCCCGGTGCCGTCGCCGGTGAAGACCCGGCCCGTGCGGTTGGCGCCGTGGGCGGCCGGCGCCAGGCCCAGAAAGAGGACCCGGGCGTCAGGGTCGCCGAATCCCGGTACGGGCCGGGCCCAATAGCGGTCCTGGCGGTAGGCGGCCCGTTTCACCCGGGCCACCTCCTGGCAGTAGTCGCGCAGGCGGGGGCAGCGGTGGCAGCTAATGATGGCGGCCTGAACGGCCGACAGAACAAGGGGGCGATTCGTGCGAGAAGGACTCATGTGCAGGCGTTGCAACATGTTACAAGCCGTTCGCCCCGGTGCGCCGCTTTCATTTACCCCCCAAAGCCCGGTAAAATAAGCCGGTTGTCCAAACGACGAGAAGTTTGCTCCTAATCAGGAAGGTAAATAAGTCGGCCATGAGAAACACCGCCCCTACCGATGCCGCTCAGCTCGAAGCCCTCGAAACCAGGGAGTGGCTCGATTCGCTGGACGACGTGATGAAGCACGGGGGGCCCGCGCGCGTGGGCAGCCTGCTTCGCGAACTCGGTGTCCACGCCCAGAAGTCGGGCGTTCGCCTCCCATTCACGGCCAACACGCCGTACATCAACACCATCAACGCCGACGAGCAGGTGCCCTACCCAGGCAGCCGCGAGATCGAGCGCCGCATCAAGAGCCTGGTCCGCTGGAACGCCATGGCCATGGTGGTGCGCGCCAATCGCGTCGAAGACGGCATTGGCGGTCACATCTCGACCTTCGCCTCCTCTGCGACGCTCTACGAGGTGGCCTATAACCACTTCTTCCGCGGCCGCGAAGACGGCAACGAAGGCGACGTGGTGTTCTTCCAGGGCCATGGCTCGCCGGGCATTTATGCCCGCGCCTTCCTCGAAGGCCGCCTGTCGAACGAACAGCTGGTGAACTTCCGCCGCGAGTTTGCAAAGGGCGGCGGCCTGTCGTCGTATCCGCACCCGTGGCTGATGCCCGACTTCTGGGAATTCCCGACGGTGTCGATGGGCCTCGGGCCGATCATGGCCATCTACCAGGCGCGCTTCAACCGCTACCTGGAAGATCGCGGCCTCAAGCCCAAGACCGACGCCAAGGTGTGGGCGTTCCTCGGCGACGGCGAAACTGACGAGCCCGAATCGCTCGGCGCCATCACCCTCGCCTCGCGCGAGAAGCTCGACAACCTGATCTTCGTCGTCAACTGCAACCTGCAGCGCCTCGACGGCCCGGTGCGCGGCAACGGCCAGATCATCCAGGAACTGGAAGCCATCTTCCGCGGCGCCGGCTGGAACGTGATCAAGTGCATCTGGGGCTCGGAATGGGATGCCCTGCTGCAGAAGGACACCGACGGCCTGCTCGTGAAGCGCATGGGCGAGGTCGTTGACGGCGAGTACCAGAAGTACGCCGTCGAAAACGGCGCCTACGTGCGCAAGAACTTCTGGGGCACCGACCCGCGGCTGCTCGAGATGGTCAAGCACCTGTCGGACGAGCAGCTCAAGAAGCTGACGCTCGGCGGCCACGATCCCGAGAAGGTCTTCAACGCCTTCAAGCGCGCCACCGAAACCAAGGGCATGCCCACGCTCGTGCTTGCCCGTACCATCAAGGGCTACGGCGTCGGCGAGTCGGGTGAAGGCAAGAACGTCACCCACCAGCAGAAGAAGCTCAACGACGACGAGGTCAAGGCCTTCCGCACGCGCTTCGGCATTCCGATCTCGGACGAAGACGTCAAGGACGCGCCGTTCTACCGGCCGGCCGCCGACAGCGCCGAGATGAAGTACATCCAGGAACGCCGCAAGGCACTGCACGGCTCGGTGCCGAAGCGGGTCGTGCGCGTCGAGCCGATCAAGGCCGAGTTCGGCGACACCTTCGACGAGTTCCACCAGGGCACCGGCGACCGCACCGCGTCGACGACGATGGTGTTCGTGAAGATGCTGTCGAAGCTGCTGAAGGACGAGCAGATCGGCAAGCAGGTGGTGCCGATCGTCCCGGACGAGGCGCGCACCTTCGGCATGGAGGCGCTGTTCCGCCAGGTCGGCATCTACGCGCACACCGGCCAGCTCTACGAGCCGGTCGACCGCGACACGCTGCTCTACTACAAGGAAGCGGCCGACGGCCAGATTCTCGAAGAGGGCATCAACGAGGCCGGCGCGATGTCGTCGTTCATCGCCGCGGGCACGGCCTACGCCACCCACGGGCTCAACATGATCCCGTTCTTCATCTTCTATTCGATGTTCGGCTTCCAGCGCGTCGGCGACCTGATCTGGGCCGGCGCCGACATGCGGATGAAGGGCTTCGTGGTGGGCGGCACCGCCGGCCGCACGACCCTCAACGGCGAAGGCCTGCAGCACGAAGACGGCCAGAGCCACGTGCTGGCGCTGCCGGTGCCGACCTGCCAGTCCTACGATCCCGCGTTTGCGTATGAGCTCGCGGTGATCATCGAGGACGGCATCAAGCGGATGTACCAGGATCAGGAAGACATCTTCTACTACCTGACCGTGATGAACGAGCAGTACCAGCACCCGGTGATGCCGGCCGGCTCGAAGGACGGCATCCTCAAGGGGATGTACGTGTGCCAGCCGACCAGCAAGCCGAAGGCCAAGCTGCGCGCGCAGCTGTTCGGCAGCGGCACCATCCTGCTGCAGGCACTCGAGGCGCAGAAGATCCTCGAGCAGAAGTACAACGTCGGCGCCGACGTGTGGAGCGTCACGAGCTACGTGAACCTCTATCGCGACGGCCACGCCTGCGACCGCTGGAACCGCCTGCACCCGACCGAGGCGCCGCGGGTGCCGTACGTCTCCCAGGTGACCAAGGACGCGCCGGGCGTGTTCGTGGCGGCGTCGGATTACCTCAAGACGCTGCCGGATGCGATTGACCGCTGGTTGCCGCGTCCGCTGCAGTCGCTCGGCACCGATGGCTTCGGCCGCAGTGACACGCGCGCGGCGCTGCGCAACTTCTTCGAAGTGGACGCCCGCTTCATTGTGCTGGCCACGCTGCACGCGCTGATGCAGGACCAGCAGATCGAGCCCAAGGTCGTGGCTCAGGCGATTAAGGACCTCGGCATCGACGCCGAGAAGTCGAACCCGGCGGTGAGCTAAACGTGGCCGATTTCATTCTCCCGAATCTCGGTGATGGCGTTGCCCAGGGCGACGTCCTCAAGGTGCTGGTCAAGGTGGGCGACGTGGTCACGGTGGACCAGCCGATCGTTGAGCTCGAAACCGACAAGGCCACCATCGAAGTGCCGTCCGACGTGGCCGGCACGGTCAAGGAAGTCAAGGCCAAGGCCGGCGACAAGCTGAAGCCGGGCCAGGTCGTGCTGGTGCTTGATGGGGCTGGTCAGGCT
>JBEGVQ010000077.1:0-13593 GCA_041178345.1 Acidobacteriota bacterium
TGTAAGCAGTGGGCGCAATGTGCGCCAAAACAGGCTTCTTTCGACCACCTAGTCCCGAACCGGAGATCACATATGCGCCGTACTGTCACTGCGATACTCGCAACCGCCCTGCTGGTTGCCAGCGTCAGCTGGTCGACCACTCCCACGTCCTACGCCTACGTAGGATCGGCCCTGTCCAGTGTGCGCACATGGGGCATATCGGCACTGAGCGGATCGGCCACAGCCTTGGGCTTCGCGCCGGCAGCGGCCGCAGCTGCCGATGCCACCGTTTCGACTGACAAGGCGGACTACGCGCCAGGCGAGACCGCGCTGATCAGCGGCTCGGGGTTTGCCGCCGGCGAGGACGTCACGCTGCAGGTTGCGCACGTGACCGGCGAAACTGAGGCAGGGGCCGGCCACGAGTCGTGGACCGTCGTCGCCGAAGAGTCTGGCTCGATCAGTTCCTCCTGGTATGTGAACCCGGACGACTCCCTCGGCGCCACGCTTCTGCTGACCGCGGTCGGTGCCTCTGGCGCCAGGGCCGAGTGGACGTTTACCGA
Organism: Acidobacteriota bacterium; assembly: GCA_041178345.1. Lineage (GTDB taxonomy): Bacteria > Acidobacteriota > Vicinamibacteria > Vicinamibacterales > UBA2999 > 12-FULL-67-14b. The sequence goes on from JBEGVQ010000077.1 coordinate 540, forward strand.
TGGCCCGCCTGCGGACCCGACCGACCCTGGGCCACCGAGCGGCGACGGCATCGTGCCGGTGCTGATTCTCGGTAACTCGACGTGCGGTGTAATTACCGACGGGGCCGCCACCGGAGAAGCGAAGATTGAGCCGGTCAGCTCCGGGACGTACCTCTTCGGTGGCGTGTCGGTCACGCTGACGGTGATTAACACCCCGAGCGGACCCACCTTCAACTGGACGTCCACGCTCGGTGTCACTTCGGTGTTCGCAAAAGGCGGCAACGCGGGCAACCATTACGTCTATCCTTCCGAAGACAACGGTGACACATCGCTTCACTCGCCGATCAACCCTTCGAACGGCACCTATTACGGCCTGAGCCATGTGTCGTTCTGCTACGACAAGGACTTGACGGTCAAGAAGACGGCGGCCACGACCCTCGACCGGACGCACACGTGGACGATCGACAAGGCTGGCGACGCCACCTATAGCAAGTTCATTGGTGATGCGGCAAGCAGCAACCCCTACACCGTCAACGTCGACCAGACGGTGACCGATTCCAACTGGGCAGTCGGCGGGACGATCACGATCGTCAACGACACGCCGGTCACCGCGACACTGACTGGTGTCTCAGACATCGTTTCGGGAGCCATTCCCATTCCGGGCACGGTCACCTGCCCGGGCACGTTCCCGCAGGCGCTCGCCTCCGGCGCGACGCTCAGCTGCAGCTATAGCGCGGCCTTGCCCGATCCCGCGGACCGTACCAACACGGCGACCGCTGAGACGTCCGGCGACGTCCTGGGCGGGTCGGGGTCGGCAGCGGTGAGTTTCGCGTCAGCGGTCGTGTCGACGTTCGGGTACCCGACCGTCAACGTCGCCGACACCAACGGCGGCCTCGGCGCGGCCAGCGATGATTTCAGCTGGGCCTACGCGAAGGATTTTGCCTGTTCAACCAACAAGGCTGACTACGCCAACGGCAGCTATTCGTTCACGCACGTGAACACCGCGACGATCACGGAGACCGGCCAGTCCGACACCGCAACGGTGAAGGTCAACTGCTACGCGCCGGTCGTCTCCAAGACCGCTGCCACGTCGTACAACCGCGACCACCAATGGACGATCGACAAGTCTGTTGCGCCGGATAGCTTGTCCGGCTTCATCGGCGGCTCCGCTGGTTCAGCGACCTACACCATCAAGGTCGACTTAACGGAGACGGAGTCGGGGTTCACGGTGGCGGGAAGCATCACGGTCACCAACCCGAACCCATCGGCGGCGATGAATGTCTCGCTGACCGACTCCCTGGACGGCGCCACGCTCAGCTGCGCAGGCAGCCTGTCAGTACCTGCCGGCGATTCGGCGACCTGCGACTACAGCGCTGGGAGGACATCGAAGGATAACGGCACCAATACCGCGACCGCGACGCTGAACAGCATCGACTTCTCGGCGGACGCCGCGTATTCGTTTGACAACGCTGCGGTGACGGTCACCGGCGAACCAACGATCCATGTCAGCGACAGCAATGGACAGGGCTCCGAAGGCCCCTTCAGCGCGGATGGAACCATCACCTACGACAGTCCGTTCAACTGTTCGGCCAACGCCGGCAGCTACACCGACGGCGTGGACGTCGATGTCTACGGCAACGTCGCCACCATCGACGAGACGGGCGCTGATGACGACGCCAGCGTCACGGTGAGCTGCTACGCCCCGTCAGTGTCGAAGACCGCGGCGACGTCCTACACGCGCAAGCACGAGTGGACGATTGACAAGAGCGTCACCACTCAGTCGTCCTTTACGGGCTTCCCCGGCCAGGGCTTCGACTTCGGCTACAAGGTTTACGTTGACGAGGCCGAGTCGGAGTACGACTTCAAGGTCTCCGGCGCCATTACGGTCAACAACCCACATCCGACCGCGCCCATGAGCGTCAGCGTGAGCGATCCGGGGGCGACACTCGACTGCGGCGGCAGCCTGACCGTCCCGGCGAACAGCTCGGCATCCTGTAGCTACGTTCAGCCGCTCGACACCAAGACGAACGGCGAAAACACAGCCACGGCGTCGATCAACAACGTGGACTTCACCGCCAGCGCGCTGTACGCCTTCGGCGAGCCGACCACGGTCGTGGGCCCGCCGACGATCAATGTCACCGACACCAACCCGGCCGGGGGACCGTGGTCGACCAGCGACGACCGCTCGTGGGCCTACACGGTGACGCAGTCATGCTCGACCGATACCGCGAGCTACACCAACGGTGTCGACACCGACGTCTACCCGAACACCGCCACCATCACCGAGACGGACGCCCCTGCCTCGGCGAACGTCACGATGACCTGCTACATTCCGGCGAAGGCCAACGTCGTCAAGACGACGACCGAAGGCCCTGATCCCTTCGGCGACTCCGGCTTCACCTTCTCACTGGAACTCGGCGGCACGTCGATCGAAACGGCCTCCACCATCGGTGCTGGAAGCGTGGCGTTCGTCACCGACCTGACGGTGGAAGGTGCTTACAGCGTGATCGAGGCGTTGCCAGCCGGCTGGTACAACGACACCCTGAGCTGTGGCTTCACCGTCGACTACCCTGGATCGGCGGGCCAGGTCTATGAGTGCGCGTTCCACAACCGTGAAGCGGGACGGGCGACCGTGATCAAGCTCACCGACGGCGCCGTGGACTCCAACATGACGTGGAAGTTCGCGATCTTCGAGGGCGCGCATGACGCGTGCGGAACGGCCGGCGGCGGCAGCAATTGCGCCAGCTTCCTGTCGACGCCGATCGCCAGCGACGGCACGTTTGAAGACCTCGACGGCCTGCTCCAGTTTGCGAGCGTGAACCTCGATCCGAGCAAGCAATACACAATGTGCGAGACCAACGTGGCGGCCGGCTGGTCGTCGCAGTGGCTCCTCGACCTGGACCTCGACGGCACGTTCGACCTGTCCACCGAGGTGTGACGCCCTACAATCCCAACGCCAGCGCCCTGCCCAATCCGCAGGATGTCGGCAACCGCTGCATCACCTTCACGCCGGCGGCCGGCGAGATTGCCGCCTTCACGGTGGACAACCAGCACCCTGGCGGCGACCCGCGCACCATCGGCTACTGGAGAAACTGGACGGCCTGCGCCGGCGGCAACGGCAACCAGACCCAGACTGCGGCCAAGAACGGCGGCCCGGACGCCGGCTGGTATCTGATGGAGAATCTCCTGCCGCAGCTCATCGGCGATCTGAACGTCGAGTCCTGCAGCCAGGGTGTCCCCATCGTCAGCAAGCAAAGCCTCGATGGCAAGCAGCGCGCCAACGACGGCGCCTATGAACTGGCGGCCCAGTTCCTCGCCGCCCGCCTGAACCTCGCGGCTGGCGCCGAGTCGTGCACCGCGGTGCAACAGGCAGTGATCGACGCGCAGAGCCTGCTCGACCAGATCAACTTCACGGGCGTCGGCGGCTACCTGCCGTCGAGCGTGAAGGGCGCGACTCTCGTGGCCCAGCGGCAACTGTCGCTCAGCATCGCGAAGACCTTGGACAACTACAACAACGGCAACCTCTGCACGCCGTAGCGGTCCCGTAGGCTCACAGGCCCGGTTGGAGCACGTCTCCAACCGGGCCTTTTTCATTTCCGCCTCATCGACTGGTAACGGTCACCGTCGACAGGCTGGCGTTGCCGGCGGCGTCAAACGCGCGAACGTCGATCACGAACGCCTTCCCTCCCGAGCCCGGCACCTTCCACGCGCAGTTGTACGGCGCCGCCGCGTCCTGGCACTTCACCGCGCCGTTCACCAGAAAATCCACCCGCACCACGCCCACATCGTCGCTGGCCTCGGCCTGGATCGTGACGACCGCCCGCCGCGCCACCTGCGCGCCGTCGGCCGGGCTGACGATCGCCGAGGTTGGTGCGACCGTGTCTGCCGGCGGGGGCGGGGGCGGGGCCACTCCCTGCGTGGCCGCGAGCGCATCGACACGCCCGAACCCGTAAAGTTCATCGACACCCGGGGTGCCGAGGTCGCGCGCGGTGCTCGTAATGAAGCCCCTCGCTTCCGCTGCCGAATACCCGCGCGACAGCAACAAGGCGCCCACGCCGGCCACATGCGGCGCCGCCATTGACGTGCCATTCAGCGCCCGATAGCCGCTGGGGTCACACAGGCTGCACGCGCCGGTCGGCACCGTGGCGCGCACCGCGACGCCGGGCGCGGCGATGTCCACCTCCGGCCCCGTCGACGAGAAACTCGCGCGCATATCGAACTGATCCACCGCCGCGACCGCCAGGGCCGCAGGTAGCTTGGCCGGGTAGCCGACCGTATTGCAGCAGCCGCTGTTCCCCGCTGCCGCCACGATGAGAACGCCCGCGGCGTCTGCGGCGGCCACGGCATCGGCCACCGCCTGGCTGTAGCTCGATCCGCCCAGGCTCATGTTGATCACGTCCATGCCGTTGGCGACGGCCCAATCGATGCCGGCTGCGATGCCAGACCAGGATCCCGATCCGGACGCGCTCAACACCTTGACGGCGTACACCGTCGCCTCCGGCGCGACGCCGATGACCCCGATGCCGTTGGCACGCGCGCCAATCGTTCCCGCCACGTGGGTTCCGTGGCCGTGATCGTCAAACGGCAGCGCCGACGTGACGAAGTTCGCACCGTAGACGCATCCTGCGGCCAGATCTTCGTGTCCGCAGTCGATGCCGGTGTCGATCACCGCCACCCGCGCGCCCAGGCCGCCTTGCCCTGGAATGACCGAGGTCGCATTCTGCGCCCCACCCCAGACCACCTCCGCGTCGATATTGGCCACGCCGTAGTCGAGGGTTTCGGCGACAATCCACACGGCGTCGGGCGGATCCGCTTCGACGTAGCGCACAAACGGCAGCCGCCGCAGCCGTTCGGCATCGCCGGTCACCGCCACCGCGCGGCTGATGCCGAGAGCACGACGGACGACCGCGCCATGCGCGGGTAGTTCCTTGACGGCGGCGCCGACGTCGGTCACACCGACGATCAGCGGCTCCTGGGCCTGCGCCCGGGCGGAAGCAACGAGGACGGCGAAGAAAACAAGCGCGACGCGGATGGTCATGGGCCGGGGTTCTCCGGGGGGCCATCCTGGAGACAGCAATGCGCGTGCCGTTCACCCGGCGCGAAAGAAGGGAGAGTGGAAAGGTGTATTGCGGAGCGAACAACGCCGGGCGTGGTTACAAACCTCGCCCGGCGCTGACAATCCTGGCCGGCTTAAACGCCGATGACGTCGACGAGTTCCTTGACGGCCCCGGCCGACTTGTTGAACGCGGCCTGCTCGTCGGCCGTGAGCTTGATCTGGATGATCTGCTCCACGCCCTTGGCGCCGAGTTTGACCGGCACGCCCACGAACAGGTTGTTGATCCCGTACTCGCCCTGCAGGTAGACCGAGCACGGCATGATCTTTTTCTGGTCCTTCAGGATCGCCTCGACCATGAGCGCGGCCGACGCGCCGGGCGCGTACCACGCGCTCGTGCCAACCAGCTTGGTGATTTCGGCGCCACCGTTGGCGGTGCGCTCGCAGATCGCGGCAATTCTGTCAGCCGGCAACAATTCCGTAATCGGGATGCCGGCCACCGTGGTGTAACGCGGGAGCGGCACCATGGTGTCGCCGTGGCCGCCCAGAACGAACGACGAGACGTTCTCGACCGAAACGCCCAGTTCCATGGCAATAAACGTGCTCATGCGCGCCGAGTCGAGCACGCCGGCCATGCCGATCACGCGCTCGCGCGGGAACTTGCTGAGCTTGAACACGGCCTGCGACATGGCGTCGAGCGGGTTGGCCACCGGCACGATGATGCAGTTGGGCGAGTGCTTGACGATTTCAGCCGTCACGTCCTGCATAATCTTGTAGTTCACGTTCAGCAGGTCATCGCGGCTCATGCCCGGCTTGCGGGGCATGCCCGAGGTGATGACGACGACGTCGGAGTTGGCGCTTTCCGAAAAATCCGTGGTGCCGACGCCGACGACACGCGACGCCGAGCCTTCAATCGGGCACGACTCGTAAATGTCGAGGGCCACGCCCGCGGCCTTCGTCTCGGCAATGTCCACGACGACGACATCTGCCAGCTCTCTTTGCGCAATGGAACGCGCGACAGTTGCGCCGACATTGCCCGCACCACCAACGACCGTAACTTTCCGATTCATGAATGCACTCCGTTAGGTCAGATTCCCTTTATTCATCCGCGCACGATCCACAGTTTCTGTGGAAAACCATGTTGAAAACTGCGCGTGAACACCGTGTAACGCCCGCGTTCCCGAACAAATCAGCGAATTGCACCATTCATGGTGCGTTCTTGACGCACCATGGTGGGCTCTCTACAGGAGATCAAGCGACCACGAGATCCGCAAACTCCGGACACAAAACCACCAAATCATCAAATCACAAGATCACCAAAGACACGATATTATAGCGACTCGCAGCACATGCTGATTGTCATAGCCGACGACCTCCCCAAGTCCGCCGTCGAGCTCCTCAAGGCCGAAGGCTGGACGGTCGATGCCCGTTCAGGGCGAACCCCCGAACAGTTGAGGGGCGACCTCCATGACGCTGACGCCATCGTGGTACGCAGTGCCACCAAGGTGACGGCCGAGATCATTGCCGCCGCGCCGAAGCTGCGAGCGATCGCTCGCGCCGGCACCGGCGTTGACAACGTCAACGTCGAGGCGGCCAGCGGCCGCGGCATCGTGGTGATGAACGCGCCTGGCGCGAACAGCATCAGCGTCGCCGAACTGGCCATGGCGCAGTTGCTCTCGTTGGCACGCAAGCTGCCGGCGGCCGACCAGTCGATGAAGCAGGGCCAATGGGACAAGAAATCGTTCCTGGGCGAGGAAGTGCGCGGCAAGGTCCTCGGCCTGGCCGGTCTCGGCCGCATTGGCCAGGAAGTCGGCCGCCGGGCCCAGGCCTTTGAAATGACCGTCATTGCCCACGACCCGTTCATCTCGGCCCAGGTCGCCGCCGACCTCGGCGTGGAACTGGTCACGTTCGACGATCTGTGCGCGCGCGCCGACTTCCTGTCGCTCCACATGCCGGCGACGCCGCAAACGCGGCACATCTTCAACGCCGCCCGGTTTGCCGCCTGCAAGAAGGGCCTGAAGCTGATCAACACGGCCCGCGGCGAGTTGATCGACGAAGCCGCCCTGATCGAAGCCATCACCAGCGGCCAGATTGGCGGCGCCGCCCTGGACGTCTTCACCGCCGAACCGACCACGGATCACACCCTTCAGCAGCTGCCGCAAGTGGTGGCGAGCCCGCATATTGCCGCGTCCACGCGCGAAGGCCAGGAACTGGTGGGCGTCGAAACCGCGTCGGCCCTGCGCGACTTCCTCAAGAGCGGCGTCATTCGCAACGCCGTCAATTTCCCGTCGGTGGCGCCCGAAGAGTTCCAGCGCCTGCAGCCGTTCATCAAGCTCGGCAAGCAGCTGGGCTGCCTGGTCGGGCAAATGGGCGAAGCGCGCATTGAAAGCCTGGGGGTCCGCTACTACGGCGACCTGGCATCTGGCCAGCATCCGCTGATCGTCAACGCCGTCCTGGTCGGGCTATTCCAGGCGATCCTGTCCGACACGGTGACCGAGGTCAATGCCCGCGCGGTGGCCACGGCTCGCGGCATCGACCTTGTGGAATCATCGAGCACGCGCTCGCGGGAGTATCGCAGCCTGTTGTCGGTAAAGCTGATGACGAGCGACGGTGAGCGGTGGGTCGAGGGCACGATCGCCGCCAACAGTTCGCGGCTGATCCTGCTGAACGGCGTGCCGATCGAGGCGCCACTCAACGGCACGCTGTTGCTGATTGCCAACCACGATCAACCTGGCGTAATCGGCGAAGTCGGCACCATTCTCGGCCAGCACGGCATCAACATCGCCAACTTCGCCCTGGGCCGCAATGGCACCGGCGCTGTCGGCGCGGTCAATGTGGATGAGCCTGGCGAGCAGATTGGCGAGGACGTGCTGAAGGCGATTCGCGCGGTGAAGCCGGTGAAGGCCGCCTGGCTGGTCCGGGTTTAGCTGCCGCGTCCGGCTCCAGCCTGACCACTGGGATCACGGAAGACGAAGGGTTTGCGTGATACCGGCGGCGTCCATGATGACGATGCCGGTTTCTTCGACCTTGATGACCGTGGCGCCGCTCGGCAGCGTGTCGCCGGTCTTCACGAATGCCAGGGCGCCGTTGTCGCTGACAATCGCCGTCAGCACGCGGACGTCACCCTCCTGGCTCGCCGCGATTCCCGACAACTTAATCTGAGGCGCTGGTGGCGTATCCGGCTCCGGCACCGCCACCGGAAGTGCGGCGGCCGGCTCATCGCTCCGCTGCGGGGCGACCGGTGCGCGGCGCGCGCCGAACACGAACGGGTTTCTGCCGCCGCCCTGGACGAGGGCCGGCTGCGTATCCAGCCGCCCCCGGAGCTTGCGGGTATGCGGCGCCACATTGGCCGGACTGCCAAGTGGCCGGGGTCCTGAAGGGGCGCGACTGGCCGCCGCGTCGGGCTCCTGCCTGGGGGACGAAGTCCCCGCCAGCCAGCCAGCCGTCAGGCTGAGGGCGCCGACCAGCAGCACGGTTCCGGGCGTGAGGTTCTTCACCATGGCTTCGCCGAAGCGACTTCCCTATTAGACCAAATTCGAAGGCCACTCGGCACAGGTCCGCCTAACGGCGGACGCCACGAAACACACAATTTGCTGTGGTATGATTCGCCGTGCACCCCAGTTCGGTCGAGCGTCTTCGAAATACGCTGACTGAATCGTCGGTCCTCGCGGTCATCCCCGCGAGGTTCCACGCGACCCGCCTCCCCGGAAAGATTCTCGCCGACATCGCCGGCCGCACGATGATCGAGCACGTGTATCGCCGCACCGCGGCCGCGTCGCTCGTGCACGCCGCGCTCGTGGCGACCGATGACGAACGCATTGCCCGCGCTGTGGCAGCATTCGGTGGCGCCGCGATCATGACGCGCCCCGACCACGTGAGCGGTACCGACCGCATTGCCGAGGTCGCCGGCCAACTGTCCTGCCGGCTGGTGGTCAACGTCCAGGGCGACGAGCCGCTGATTGAACCAGGCACCATTGATGCGGCCATCGCGGCCATGCTGGCCGACCCCAGCCTCGAAATGAGCACGCTCTGCCGACCCCTCGCCGGACACGAACTCGACACCCGGAGTGTCGTCAAGGTCGTGACCGACCTGTCGGGCCGAGCGCTCTACTTTTCCCGTTCGCCGCTGGCCGGCAGTGCTGCCCATGTTGGTCTCTATGTATATCGGCGCGACGTCCTGCTGAAGTTAGCCGCTCTCCCCCCGGCCCCGCTCGAGACCGTTGAGTCGCTGGAGCAACTGCGCGCCCTTTCCCACGGCATCGGCATCCACGTCGTGCCGACCACGCACACTGCCGCCGGAGTCGACACCCCGGCCGACCTCGAACGCGTTCGACAGTTGATGACGGCGCCCCATAAAGGGGCGCCCTACCTGGCGTCCTCCAGGACGTGAGACCCGCGATGGAAAATACGGCTCGGCAAACCAAATACATCTTCGTGACCGGCGGCGTCGTGTCGTCGCTCGGCAAGGGTCTCGCCGCCGCCTCGATTGGCGCGCTGCTCGAGGGGCACGGCTACAAGGTCACGCTCCAGAAGTTCGACCCGTACATCAACGTCGATCCGGGGACGATGAGCCCGTACCAGCACGGCGAGGTCTACGTCACCGACGATGGCGCCGAGACCGACCTCGACCTGGGCCACTACGAGCGGTTCACCAGCATGACCGCGACGCGCAACAGTAACTGGACGACCGGCAAGATCTACATGTCGGTGATCCAGAAGGAACGGCGCGGCGATTACCTCGGCCGCACCGTGCAGGTGATTCCGCACATCACCAACGAGATCAAGGACTGCATTCGCCAGGCCGGGCGCGGCGTCGACGTCGTGCTGGTGGAAATCGGCGGCACGGTCGGCGACATCGAGAGCCTGCCGTTCCTGGAAGCGATTCGCCAGTTCCGCCAGGACGTCGGCCGCGAGAACACCATCTACGTGCACCTGACGCTGGTGCCGTATATCGGCGCCGCCGGCGAGCTCAAGACCAAGCCGACGCAGCACAGTGTGCGCGACCTCCGGTCAATCGGCATCCAGCCCGACATCCTGCTGTGCCGCACCGACCGCATTCTCGCCCGCGACATCAAGCAGAAGATCGCCTTGTTCTGCGACGTCGCCGAAGAAGCGGTCATCACCGCGAAGGACGTGTCGACGATTTACGAAGTGCCGCTGTCGCTGCGCGAGGAGGGCCTCGACTCGGTCGTCCTCAAGTACCTGCACCTGCCGCCGAGCGAGTCGCGGATGCAGCCGTGGGAAGAGCTGGTCCACCGGATCAAGAACCCGGACGGCGACCTCACCATCCACGTCGTCGGCAAATACACGGGCTACGAGGACTCCTACAAGTCGCTCAACGAGGCGCTCTACCACGGCGGGTTTGCCAACCGGGTCCGCATCAACATCCAGTGGGTGGAGTCGGAGGCGCTCGAGCAGGACGGCGGCGGGCGGCTGCTCGAAGGCGCGACCGCGATCCTGGTGCCCGGCGGGTTCGGCTCGCGCGGCACGCGCGGGATGATGAAAGCCTCGGAGTACGCGCGCACGCACGGCATCCCCTTCTTCGGCATTTGCTACGGCTTCCAGTGGGCCACCGTTGAGTACGCGCGCAACGTGTGCGGCCTGGATGGCGCCGATTCGACCGAGGTCGACGAGGCCGCGCCGCACAAGGTGATCTACAAGCTGCGCGACCTGCTGGGCGTGGACGAACTGGGCGGGACCATGCGCCTGGGCCGCTACGCGTGCGAACTGGCGCCCAACTCGCTGGCCCGCAAGATCTACGGCACCGACCTGATCCACGAGCGCCACCGCCACCGCTTCGAGTTCAATTGCCTCTACGAGCAGGCGCTCGCCGACAAGGGCATGCGCATTTCGGGCCGGTCGCCCGACGGCAAGTTCGTGGAGATCGCGGAGCTCGCCAACCATCCGTGGTACCTCGCGGTGCAGTTCCACCCCGAGTTCCAGTCGCGCCCGCTCAAGCCGCATCCGCTGTTTGCGAGTTTCGTCGAAGCCGCGAAGCGGCAGAAGGCAGCGGCTGGCCTGGAGCCGGTCCGCGTCATCAAGAGCGAGGCCTAGGTGCAGGCGGTCGTTCCGGTCAGCGCCGGTTCCGTGACCTTTGGCACGGGGCACCCGCTGGCCTTCATCCTGGGGCCCTGCGTCATCGAAAGCGAAGGACACGCGATCGACGTGGCGGTGTTTGTCGCCGACGTCGCCAGGCGGCTCGGGGCGCCGGTCGTGTTCAAGGCGTCGTTCGACAAGGCCAACCGCACCTCGCTCACCTCCTATCGCGGCCCCGGGCTGACCGAGGGCCTCAAGGTGCTGGCCAAGGTGAAGGCACGCACCGGCCTGCCGATCCTCACCGACATCCACGAGGTCAGCCAGGTGGCGCCGGCGGCCGAGGTGGTCGACATTCTGCAGATCCCGGCGTTCCTGTCGCGGCAGACCGACCTGCTGGTGGCCGCTGCGCAGACCGGCCGGGTGATCAACGTGAAGAAAGGCCAGTTCCTCGCGCCGCGCGACATGCGTCACGTGGTGGCGAAGCTGGCCGAGTCGGGCAACCGGCGGGTGCTCGTCACCGAACGGGGCGCCTCCTTCGGCTACAACAACCTGGTGGTCGATCCGCGGGCGTTCCCGATGCTGCGCGAGCTGGGCTACCCGGTGATCTTCGACGTGACGCACAGCCTGCAGCTGCCGGGCGCGGGCGACGGGGTGACCGCGGGCCTCGCCCAGTACATCGAGCCGATGTCGCAGGCCGGCGTCGCCGCCGGCGTGGACGGGGTGTTCATGGAAGTGCACGAAGAACCCAGCCGCGCCAAGAGCGACGCCGCCAACGCCCTTCGCCTCGACCAGCTCGAACCGCTCATGCAGCGGCTGGTGGCGCTTGATAGGATCGTCCGGCATGCCTGACCTGTCACTCGCACGCAAGGTGCTCGAGACCGAGGCCGCCGCGGTGCTGGCGCTGGTCGACCGGCTCGACGAGCGCTTCGCCCGCGCGGTCACGCTCGTCCGCGATTGCCGCGGCCGGGTGATCGTCACGGGCATGGGCAAGTCCGGCATCATCTGCCGCAAGATTGCCGCGACGCTGGCCAGCACCGGAACACCCGCCTTCTTCCTGCATCCCGCCGAAGCCGTTCACGGCGACCTGGGCGTCATCCAGGCGGACGACGTGGTCATCGCGATGTCGTACAGCGGCGAGACCGAGGAACTGACGCGGGTGCTCGAGACGCTCAAGCGCATCGGCGCGCCGCTCATCGCCATCACCGGCGACACCAGGTCCACGCTGGCACAGGCCGCCGACGTCGCGCTCGACTGCCGCGTCTCGGAAGAAGCGTGCCCCATGAACCTGGTGCCGACCGCCAGCACGACGGCCGCGCTCGCCATGGGCGATGCCCTGGCCATGGCGGTGCTGGTGGAAAAAGGCTTCCGGCCCGAAGACTTCGCCAGCCTCCATCCCGGCGGCAAGCTGGGCAAGAAGCTGATGCGCGTCGCGCAGCTGATGAGCGCCGGCGACGCGCTGCCGGTCGTGCAGCTGCACACGGTCATGAAGGACGTGATTTACGAGATGTCGCGCAAGGGCCTCGGCATGACCGCGGTCGTCGAGAAGGACGGCACGCTCGCCGGCATCATCACCGACGGCGACCTGCGGCGGAAGATGGCGTCGGGCAACGTCATGGCGCTGGCCGCTCGCGACGTCATGAGCGTGACGCCGGCGACCATCTCGAGCGACACCATGGCGGTCGAAGCGCTCGCGATCATGGAACAGCGCAAGATCACCTCGATCGTCATCGTCGATGCCACCCGCCGCGTCGAGGGGGTCGTGCACCTGCACGACCTCTGGCGAACGGAAATGGTTTAAATGGCGGTCTCATACGGATCCCGCGTCACCCGCTCCGCTCTCGCGGGTGCCCCAGAGGACGAGAGTAGGCACGGACTTGGGCGACTCACTTCCGTTTCTGGGCGCGCTGGTGGCGTTGCTGGTCGGCCTCGCCGTGGGCAAGGCGTGGGAACGCTACAAGCTGCGCGACGGCCGCTGGATCGATCGGC
>JBEGVQ010000078.1:0-5120 GCA_041178345.1 Acidobacteriota bacterium
CGGGTGAGATCCCCGCCGCCGCGCTGCTGGCGTCGCTCGGCTGTGGCAACCCGACCGCCCTGGCGGAGCTGAAGCCGGGCGAAGTGGTGTTGGACCTCGGCTCAGGAGGCGGGATCGACGTGCTGCTGTCGGCCCGGCGGGTCGGGCCCACCGGCAAGGCCTACGGCCTCGACATGACCGACGAGATGCTGGCACTGGCGCGTGACAACCAGGCGAAGTCGGGCCTCAAGAACGTGGAGTTCCTCCGCGGCGAAATCGAGCGGATCCCGCTGCCGGATAATTCGGTGGACGTGATCATCTCGAACTGCGTCATCAATCTGTCGGCTGACAAGGACCGCGTCCTGGCGGAGGCCTTTCGAGTCCTCAAGCCGGGTGGGCGATTCGCCGTCTCGGACGTGGTGGTCCGTGGCCATGACATTCCGGCAGCGGTCCGCCGCAGCATGGAGCTGTGGGTGGGCTGTATCGCCGGCGCCCTCGAAGAGTCCGACTACCGGACCAAGCTCGTGAGCGCCGGATTTGAACACGTCACCGTCGAGCCGACGCGGGTCTATCGCGCCGAGGACGCGCGGCAGTTCCTGGAAGACAGCGGCCTCGATGATGCGAACCTGCCGGCGCAGGTCGACGGCCGGTTCATGAGTGCGTTCGTGCGCGCCAGCAAGCCGGCGGCGACGGCATGTTGCACGATGACGAGTTGCACGTGATCGCCGGCCAGGGATCGCTGGCTGCCCAGCCGAGGCTCGCAGCATAAGGCAGGGCGAATGGCGCGCCCGGCTGGACTCGAACCAGCTACCCCCGACTTAGAAGGTCGGTGCTCTATCCAGATGAGCTACGGGCGCGTCGTGGCAATTTTAGCAGGTGCGAGCAGCTAGAATCCGCCTGTGACCACCGCCACCATGAATAAGCAGATCCTTCTCGCATCGCGGCCCAGGGGCGAAGCCACCGCCGCGGGCGACCTGGTGGTCGGCATGGTGGCCACGGGCACGCTGAAGTATCGCGAGTCGATCGCGCACGGCATCGAATCAGCGCCCGAGGCCTTCCTCGGCCTGCTCAAGGGCAAGAACTTCGGGCAGCAGCTCGTGAAGCTGTGAGTACGAGCGCTATTTGGGATTGGGCAGGTACATCGACATCACCTGCACCGGCGAGGTGATGTCCACGAACTGGTGCGGCACGCCCGAGGGCACCATGATGAAGTCGCCCTTGTTGAAGACGTTACGCGTCCCGCCCTCGATGCCCGTGCCCTGCAGGTTGCTGCCGTTGCGGGTCGGCGCCATCAGCGTCCCGCCGGTGAGCATCGTCGCCGACCCCTCGATCACGTAGAACAGCTCCGCCTGCGCCTCGTGCAGCGACGCCCCCTGCGGCTGCGGCAGGCGCCGCTCGACGGCCACGTTGTAGGGCGCCAGCGAAAACACCCGCACGGACGAGGACGGCCGCTCGGTCGGCAGCTTGGCGATCGCGGCCTGAAGGTCAGCCGCCGTGAAATGGGTGGCCTTGGATCGATCAGTCGGCGGCGGCGCCGGCGCCTGTGCGGCGGCAGCGGTGGACAGCACTGCGAGAAGACACGCTGAAATCACGATTCTCATTGGGTATCTACTCCCCGATTGACTGCATGACGGCGATCGCGAAGTCGAGGCGCAATTGTCCACGGCCAGGCCAACACTGCAGGGCCGGTGCGCGCCCGGCTGACAATCCAGCGGCACCGTGCCTGGCGTCGGAATGCCGGCCGCCGGACGACGAGCCGGCGTCTTCAGGCCGGCCGGCCGGCTGCGCACCCGCGGGCGACGCGAGCGCGGTCCGGATGACGCCCCGTCGATGGGCAGCCGTGCGTGTCATCGCCCGTAGCTTAGCCGAGAACCCCGGTATAATCGCGACACTTTCCTTGCAGTTGGTCCCAGGCACACGGCTCGGCGCCTACGAAATCACGGTCGCGATCGGCGCGGGCGGGATGGGCGAGGTGTATCGTGCCCGCGACACGAAGCTCGGTCGCGAGGTCGCCCTCAAGATCCTGCCCGAAAGTGTCGTCAGCGATCGCGATCGCACGGCGCGCTTCAGGCGCGAAGCCCAGGTCCTGGCGGCGCTCAATCACCCGGCCATCGCCGCCATATATGGCTTCGAAGAATCCGGTGCCACGCACTTCCTCGTCCTCGAACTGGTTGAAGGCGGCACGCTGGCCGACCGCCTGGTGCGCGGCGCGGTGTCGATCGACGAAGCGATTCACATCGCCAGGCAGCTCGCCGACGCGCTCGAGGCCGCCCACGAGAAGGGCATCATCCATCGCGACCTGAAGCCGGCCAACATCGCGCTCACCGCGAACGACCAGGTCAAGGTGCTCGATTTCGGCCTGGCCAAGGCGATGGATCAGGGATCGGGGATCGGGGATCAGGGGTCGGAAGTGCTGGCCAACTCGCCCACCATGGCCAGCCCGCCCGCCATGACACAGGCCGGCATGATCATCGGAACGGCCGCCTACATGAGCCCCGAGCAGGCGAAGGGCCGCGTCGCCGACAAGCGCAGTGACGTGTGGTCGTTTGGCTGCGTGCTGTACGAGATGCTCACCGGCCGCACGGCCTTTCCCGGCGATGACGTGCTCGATACCTTGACCGCAGTCATGCGCAGCGAACCGGACTGGAGCGCGCTGCCCACCGGTACGCCGGCCCGCCTGCGCACGCTGCTCGAGCGGTGCCTGAAGAAGGATCGCAAGGACCGCATCGCCGACATCGCAGTCGCGCAGTTTCTGCTGAACGAGCCGCCGGCCTCGGGCGACACGGTCACGGTCGGTCCGCCGGTGGCGCCCGCACCGGCCCGGTGGCGGCTGGCGGCTGGTACCGCGGCCATTGCGCTGGTCGCCGTGGCCATCGGCGGCGCCGCGGGGTGGCGATTCGCGCCGGCGACCACGCCGATCGTGGCGCACCTGTCGTTTCCCCTGCCCGAGGGGCAGCGGCTCACTCGCATCGGTCATCAGTCGGTGGCCATCTCGCCGGATGGCACACAAGTCGTCTACGTCGCCGACGGCCGGTTGTACCTCAGGCCGATCGCGGAGGCCACCGCCAAAGAAATTCCCGGCACCAACACCGGTGCCGAGCATCCGGCGTTTTCACCGGATGGCTCCTCGCTCGTGTTCAGCTCGCGGGCCGAGGGTGTGCTGAAGCGCATTGCCCTGACCGGCGGTGCGCCGGTCACGATCTGTCCCGCCGGCGCGGTGCTCGGCCTCAGCTGGGCACACGACGGCTCGATCCTGTTCGCACAGGAACAGGGCGCGCGCGGGGTGCTGCGGGTCTCGGCCGACGGCGGCACGCCGGCCGTCGTCATCGACGTGAAGGTCCGGGAGCAAGCGCACGGTCCGCAGTTACTGCCCGACGGCGAGCACGTGCTCTTCACCCTCGCCACCGGCACCGGCGCCAACCGGTGGAACAATGCCGACATCGTGGTGCAGTCGCTCAGGTCGGGCGAGCGCAAGACCCTCGTCACCGGCGGCACCGACGGCCGCTACCTGGCCAGCGGCCATCTCGTCTACGGTCTCGGCGGCGTCCTGCTGGCGGTGGCCTTCGATGACAAGAGCCTGACGCTGGCCGGCGGACCGGTCGCGGTCGTGGAAGGCGTGCGCGCCAGTGGCTCGCTCTCAGGCTCGATGCAGTTCAGCGTCTCGGACACCGGATCGCTCGTCTACCTGCCCGGCCGCGTCGGGCCGGCCGGCGGCGCACAGGAACTCGCCCTAGCCGATCGAACGGGTCGGGTTGAGCGGATCAAGCTGCCGGGGGCCGACTACACCACGCCGCGCGCGTCACCAGACGGCGCGAGCCTGGCAGTGGGCATCGACGACGGCAAGGTCAGCGACATCTGGATCTACGAGCTGGCCGGCACCACCGCGATCCGGCGACTGACTTCTGGCGGACACAACGAGCGTCCCGTCTGGTCGGCCGATTCCAGGCGGATCGCCTATCAGTCGGATCGCGACGGCGACGAGGGCCTCTTCTGGCAGCTGGCCGACGGCACCGCCGTCGCCGAACGACTCACCACGCCCGAGCCCGGAACCTCCCACGCGCCCGAGTCGTGGTCGCCCGACGGCGCCACCATCCTGTTCAGCGCAACCACGGGCCCGCACACCTCGCTCTGGACGCTGTCGCTGGCCGGCCGGAAAGTTGCACCGTTTGGCGCCGTGCATTCGGCGGAGCCGACCAATGCCGTGTTTTCGCGCGACGGACGGTGGGTCGCGTACTCGTCGACCGAAGGAGGCCGCCGCATCCTGGTGCAGCCATTCCCGGCCACCGGTGCCAAGTACGAAGTGGCGGCCGAGGGCATTTACCCCCAATGGTCAACCGATGGCAGCGAGCTGCTGTGGAGTGGAGCCGGGCGAATCGACGCCGTGCGCGTGAAGACGCAGCCCGGTTTCAGCGTCGGCAATCCCGTGGCGATGCCGTTGCCGCTGATAGTCCCCGGCCCGTCGTTGCCGAGATCGTACGACGTAACGCCGGCCGGCACGTTCGTCGGCCTGGTCGCGCCCGAGTCGGCACGGACGGCGGCCCCGATTCCGCCGGTGTTCCAGGTCGTGCTCAACTGGTTCGAGGAGTTGAAGACGCAGGTGCCCACCCGGTAGCCCGGCCAGCCATGTCCACCAGCCCAACGCCTCCTGCCATCAGCTTCGGCCGCTTCACCTTCGACCGCGCCACGCACCAGCTGACGAGCGACGAGCGGCCGGTGCACCTGACACCGAAAGCCTTCGACCTGCTGTCGCTACTGATCGCCGAGGCGCCGCGCGTCGTGCCGAAAGACGAACTGCATCGCCACCTGTGGCCCGACAGCTTCGTCTCTGACGCCTCGCTGCTCGGCCTGATCAAGGAAGTGCGCCGGGCCCTCGGTGACGAGGGCGACGGCACCCTGATCCGCACCGTCCACCGCGTCGGCTACGCGTTCGCGGCGCCGCTGCAGCCGGTGGCGGCCCCGGGCCTGCGTGCCGGAGCCTGGGTCATGGCCGGGTCGGTGCTCGTGCCCCTCCATGAAGGCGACAACCTGATCGGCCGCGACGCCGGGTGCGCCGTGTGCCTCGACGTGCCGAACATCTCGCGCCGGCACGCCCGCATCGTCATCACCGGACGCGACGCCACGATCGAAGACCTTGGCAGCAC
>JBEGVQ010000079.1:0-22313 GCA_041178345.1 Acidobacteriota bacterium
CGGCCAGGATCTGCGTGTACGGCTTCTGCAGGATGTGCGCGAGCACGTTCAATCGCCCGCGATGCGCCATGGCGATCATCACGTGCTGGACGCCGCCCTCGGCGGCGTCGTGGATGATCTCATCGAGGATCGGCACCATCATGTCGAGGCCCTCGATCGAGAACCGCGTCTTGCCCGGGAAGGTCCGGTGCAGGAAGCGCTCGAAAGTCTCGACCTCGGTGATGCGATCGATCAACTCGAGGCTGTTGATCGGATCCAGGGGCGGACGGAACTGGCGCGACTCCACGGCCTGGCGCAGCCACTCGCGCTCGTCGGGGACGAACACGTGGGCGTAGTCGTGGCCGGTCGTCGAGCAGTAGATCTCGCGCAGGCGCGCGATGGCCTCGAACGCGTTGGCCGCGCCGGCCGCGGCCGGCCCCGAGACAATCGACGCCGGTAGCTGCCTGAGCGTCTCGCTGGTCAGGCCATGCGAGTGCGGGTTGAGCGACGGGTCGCCGATGGGGTCGTGAAAGCCCAGCGGGTCGAGCTCAGCCGCCAGGTGCCCAAACCGGCGAATCTTCCCCGCCAGAGTGAAGGCGGCAATGGCCACCTTCGCGCCTGCGGGCGCGACGGTGGACAAGTCGGCGGACTGGGCCGGTGTCGATTCTGATGGGTCGCTGGGCGTCCAGGTAGCAAACGCCCGGCGCGTCGCCTCGTCCACCGACAAGGGATCGCGCTGGTAGCGCTCGAACAACTCGTAGACATACCCCGCATTGGCCCCGGTAAACTGGTCCCACGGGTTCATAACCTACCTACTTTATCCCGCCTTCGCCTTTCGGGCTACGGGGGGCAAGGTGTCAGGATGCCAAGGTGCCAGAGTGCCAGGGTGTGTCAGGGCTTGATTAAGCTGCTCGCCATCGACATCGACGGAACATTGCTCGATTCCAGGGGCCGCGTGCCGCAGGCCAATCTCGACGCCGTGCATCGTGCGGCCGCCAGGGGCGTCCGCATTGTCATCGCCACCGGCCGCAGCTTTCACTTCGCCAGCCAGGCGCTGGGCGAGCTGCCGGACGACATCACCCTGCTCGTCTATAACGGCGCGATCGCCCGGTCCAGGTCTGGAGAGACGCTGCTGCGCCGGCTGCTGCCTCAGGCGGTGGCGCGAGAGGTGCTGGCGGCGACCATCGAATGGCGGCACGACACCGCCTGTGTCTTCGATCGGCCATCGGCCGGCCAACTGCTGTACGACCGCATGGATTGGAGCGGCCCGAATCGCGCGGGATTCAGGCGCCGCAACGCCGCCATCATCCAGGCCGTGGATCGGCTTGAAGACGCGGTCAGCGAAGACCCAGTGCAGGTCACCTTCAACGGCGGGGTGCAGGCCATGCGGACGGTCGCGGCGCACCTGGCGGCGCATCCGGTAGCACCGCAGCTCGAGGTGATGATGACCGAGTATCCCCAGCGCGACTTCTCGCTGGTGGACGTGTGTGGCGCCGGCGTCTCGAAGGGTTCCGGGCTGGCGGCGCTGGCCCATCACTACGGCGTGCCGCAGGCCGCGGTCATGGCGGTGGGCGACAACCACAACGATCGCGACATGCTCGAGTGGGCCGGCATCGGCGTGGTCATGGGCAACGCCGAACCCGAACTGAAGACACCCGGCGTTCACCTCACCGGCACGAACGACGAAGCGGGTCTGGCGCAGGCCATCGACCGATTCATTCCCGGGCCCCCATAAAAGGGGGCCCGCGGTGTTTTTGGCGGGTCCCGGCTGAGCTGGCCAAAATTGCACAGATTTGCGCTCCCTCATACAGTCCTCTTGGCCTCTAACCGATAGCCGGTCTGTCATGGGTAGCAGTGGCTGCAGCCAGGCGAACGGAAATGGGACCGGGGTCGCGGCGAATCTCGCCTACACCAAGTTCCTGTTCGTCATGGCGCGCTCCGAAAACGATGCCCATGGGGCCCGGTTGAGGACGGCGGGAGGCAACATCGCCCGCGGCTTCTTCAACGACTTCGACATCGACGACAGCCGCGAAACCCAGGCCCGGCCGTTCGAGACGATCCAGTTCTTCGTGCGCGATGGCGACCTGCCCGAGCCCACCTGTGTCGGCCCCTGCCTCAACAAGGCCCGCCACCTCGTGCAGGTGTCGAGCAAATACCGGCCGCGCCTGCAGGAGATTGAAGAGGAACTGCGCCGGCGCATGGGTGATGTCGCCGACGTGATGGCACTCGACGGCGCCGCGCGGACACCGCGGTATTCCAGCCCGGAGATGGTGCACTACTCGAACAAGGGCGCGCCCCCGCGGCGATCCGGCCGCGGCAGCCGCAACGCCATCCTCGTGCCGATCCGCAAGTCGCCCGAGTGGTGGCAAATGAGCGCGCTCGAACGGCACGCCTACTTCTACCCGCACGTCGATCGCGAGAGCAAGCGCCCGGTGAAGGGGCACGCGATGGCGGCTGAACGCGGGATTCCGGCCTTGTTCCGCCGCGTCTATCACAACCCCGACGGTTACCAGCGCGAGGGCGAGTTCGACTTCGTCACCTACTTCGAGTGCGAAGACGAGGCATTGCCGGTATTCGACGGCGTGCTCGAGTCACTGCGTGATGTCCAGCAGAACCCCGAATGGAAGTTCGTCCAGGAAGGCCCGATCTGGCGCGGCAAACGGGTGCTTCGTTGGTGAGTGGACAGTTGAAAAGTTGACAGTTGGTAGTTGAAGTGTTCAGTTTCAGTTAGTGAGCGACCGCCGCCAGGCGTTCGCGCAGGATGTCCCGCCCGAAGGCGCCGTTGAAATCCCGCCAGACCGAATGCACGTGGTTCCCGTCGTTCTGGGTGTTGTCGAACTCGGGTAGCGGCGTGATGTCGTTCTTGTTCATCGTCACAATGTCGGTGGGCGCGGTCGCGTTAATCACCGCCGACTTCAACTGATCGGCAGAGCGCGACTGCACCAGAGTGCGACCCGCATCTTCCTCGTCACCGAGGACGCGCGTGCCGTTCTGGTCGCCGGCGCGCACTTCCGCTGGGTGGCTGCCGAGGAACATCGGCGAGTTGGCCACCTGGCCGGTGGCCTTGCGCGGGAACATCTCGTTGGGGATGAAGTGCCAGCGCAGGCGGTCGTCGCTGTCGGACGCGATCGCGGCAGCGGACCGCGGCGACGCCAGCACGGCGATCCGCATGAGGGCAGACACGAGAACGGCGGCAACGGCCAGGCGGAGCGCGTTCAAACGGCCCATGGCGATCTCCGGCCGCGCAGTCTAAATCAAATGGCCGCTGCCCACTTGAACTTTCAACTTTCAACTCTTCAACTTTCAACTTCACTTGAAGGTGACGCCCATGCCGAAGTGCCAGCGGTACTTGCCGGTTTCGTGGCCGCGGGCGACGTCGAGCGACAGGCTGATGATGGTCAGGTGCAGGTAGGCGCCGCCGCCGTAGCCAAGGTCGAGGCGCTGGTCGCCGAGCTTGACGCCGTGCGGGTAAGCCGTGCCGGCGTCGACGAACGCCTTCACGCCGAAGCGGCCCACCGACATCGGCGAAGTGACCGGGAGGCGAAGCTCGGCCGAGAGGGACGCCGCGTTGTCGCCAGCGCGGTAGCCGACTTCGTAGCCGCGCACGGTCGAGGCGCCGCCAAGCAGCGACTTCTCATAGACCGGGAGCGGCGCCGTCGCGGTCACCGACCGGGCGCGAAGCGCCAGCACGCTCTGGCCGGGCAGGCCGAGGTAGCCGCTCACGTCCGCCGTGCGGCGACTGGCCCTCCCGGCATCGAAGGTCAGTCGCTCGATGCCAAACGTCGTGTGCACGGCGTTGCGCGGGAAGGCCGGGTCGACGCGCGTGTCGAGCGTAACCGCGGCATCGGCGCGGGTCAGACGGGCGCTCGTCTCGCCGAAGCTGACATCCTCGATGCCCCCGCCGGCGCCGAGGCGCAGCCACCGCTGAACGGCTGATTCGATGCGCCCATTGACGAAGGTGCGCGTGTCGCCAACTTCGTAGTGCGGGTTCTCGCGGCGGGTAATGCCGCCGTCACCGAACAGCCGGTCGATGGGTCCGCGGCTGAAGGACTTTTCGATCTGCGCCCGGGCCTGCCGCTCGCCGCCCCAGCTGACGGGGAAGGTGATGCGGCTGCGCGGCCCGAACCGATCGACGAAACCCACCCGCATCCCAGACGTCAGCCCGTAGCCGTCGTCGCGATGAAAGACCGGCAGGAACATCCCGCTGCGGCGCAGCCTCTTCAGGGGGCCAGGCGTCAGGTCGCTGTCCGACACGCCGGGCACTTCGTCGACAACGATCATCAGCAGGATGTCGCCGGGGTTGTCGATCGAGCGAAAGCGCTTGCGCACCTCGACGCCCTCGAACCGGCCGCTCCGTTCGAGCCGGTCGCTGACTGCCGCCACCAGCGCGTCGGTGGCCGAGTGGCCAATCACCTCCCCGGCGATCGCCAGCACATCGGCATCGGGCGTGGTGTGATTGCCGTGCACGCGCACCTCGGCGACCACGCCCGGCGAGTTCTGCGCGTGCAACTCTCTGGGGCCTGGCAGCAGCAGCGCCAGGGTGAAGGCAGTTACCGCCCACCCGCCCCAGCGGTCTGACCAGCGCCACCTGCCTGGCCATTCCCTCATTTGATCTTGTACGTGACGTCGGCTTGCTTGTAATTGAGGTAGTCCACCTTGTAGGCGGCGTCGACGGCGCCGACCGCGAGCATCAGGCCGAAGTGCATCTGGATGCTGCGCGGCAGCCAGACATCGGGAAACGCCTGCGCCATGCGCATGGTGGCTTTCAGGTCGCTGACGCGGATCAACGCACGGCCCGGGAAGAAGTCCATGTCGATGTCGTCGAAGGTGTACTGCAGGATCTGGTGGGTCTTCTGGTCGATCCACAGCGTGACCAGCGACACCTTGTTCATCTTCTCTTCGATTGCGTCTTCCTTGTCGCGGACCTTGCGGTTGGGGCGCGACCGGCCTTCGTTGAACAACCCCGTGCCCGGGTAGTACTCGATCTTGAGCGCGTCCTGGCCATCGACTTTCTCGCGGCCGGCCAGCGCGTAGCGGCCCTGCTCGAACCGGAATTTCAGGAAATATGAGGACGAGACGAACTGTGGGTCGCCGCCTTGCTTCAGCAGGTCGTCGACGTTCGACGGCAGGTCGGCCGCCGTCGTCGGCGTCCCCTCGACCACCTGCACGCCCGTAGGGCTGAGCCCGCCCGCGCGGTTCCCGGGCTCGGCGGGCAGGCCCTGCCGGTCGCGGTCGGCGCGCCGCTTGCGGCGCTCTTCGCGGCTGACTTCGCGCCGGAGCCATTCGTCTTCCGCCTTGCGCCGGTCGGCATCTGACAGCGCCACGCCGTTGGCCTTGACCGGGCTGCGCACGAAGATCCCGTTGCGGATGAACCAGGAGTACTCGCGCCGCATGCCCCACAGCGGCAGGCCGCCCGGCCCGGTCAGGTCGAAGGCTGCCGTCTCCTCGAGGACGTACTGCTGCAACTTCTTCCAGTTGTCGTCGCGGCGGGCCAAGACGCGCGCCATGAACGCATCGAGGTCAGATTGAGCCGTGACCCGGCTGGGGACTGCGGCCGCGAGTGCGGCCAGACACAACAAGGCGGCGAGGGCTCGTGAACGCATGGTGGGCCTCGGGTTGATACGAACCGGGAACCAAGTCGGTTCCCCCTTCGCCAAGCCGACGGGGCAGGCCTTGCGGGCTTATGGCGCGGTCGTGGGGGCCGGCGGGTCGCGCCGGTAGACGACCTTGCCGTCGACAATGGTCACCAGCACGTGGGTGCCGGTCAGCCGGGTGGCCGGGGCGTCGAAAACATCTTCCGAGAGCACGACCAGGTCGGCCAGCATGTCGCGCGCGAGCACCCCTTTTCGCTGCTCGTCGTACGACGCCCACGCCGCGTTGCTCGTGTAGGCATCGACCGCGGCCCGGATGGGCAGGCGTTCGGCGGGCAGCCAGCCGCCTTCGGGCAGGCCGTCCGCAGTGGTGCGGTTCACCGCGACGTGCAAGCCGGCCAGTGGATCCAGGGTCATGACGGGCCAGTCGCTGCCGAAGACCAGCCGTCCGCCGGCCCTGGCGATGCTCGCCCACAGCCAGCCGTGTGCGGCGCGTTCGGCGCCGATGTTGGTGCTCCAGACGTCGCCCGGCGTGGGGCTGGGTGTGCCGTGCACCGGTTCCATCGACGCCACCACGCCCAGCTTGCCGAATCGCGGGATGTCAGCAGGATCGATGGTTTCAATGTGTTCAATGCGATGGCGGCGGCCGCGCTCCGGCGCGGGGTTGGCCTTGGCGGCGGCCTCGTAAGCGTCCAGCGTCATGCGCACCGCGGCGTCGCCGATGGCGTGCGTCATGACCTGCCAGCCTTCGCGATCGAGCAGGGTCACGGCCTCGTTCAGTTGCGCGGCGGTATAGCGCGGGTCACCGGCCGTGCCGGGCGTGTTGTCGTAGGGGGCGAGCATGGCCGCGGTGTGCGACTCGATCACGCCGTCGGCCACCAGCTTCACCGCGCCGGTCTTGAGCAGCGGGTCGTCCGCGAACTGTTCGCGCACGCCGGCGAGTCTTGCGAGTTCAGCCTCGTCCACGGGGCCGTTGACCGACAGCGCCTGGTAGACGCGCAGTGTCAGCTGCCCGCGTTTGCGGAGGCCGTCGTAGAGGTCGAGGTCTTCGGCCGAGCCGCCGGCGTTCTGGATGCTGGTGATGCCCACGCGGTGCGCTTCCACGATTCCGGCCCGGATGGCCGCGACCTTGTCCTCGGTGGTGGACCGTGGCGTCGCGGTCATCAGCGCCATCGCCGCTTCCTTGAGCGCCCCGCTCGGTTCGCCGGTGCGCGGGTCCTTCACGATCACGCCGTTCGGCGGGTTCTTGGTGTCGCGGGTGATGCCGGCCAGCTTGAGCGCCCGGGTGTTGGCCCAGCCGGTGTGGCCGTCGTACGCCACCAGGTAGGCGGGGCGATCGGGCACGAGCGTGTCGAGCAACTGCCGGGTTGGCAGCGTGCCGGCAAACGGCTGGTAGTACCAGCCCCGGCCGGTGATCCACGTCCGTTCGGGATTCGCCTCGGACCAGATGCGGATCGTGTCCTTGATCTCGTCGAGTGTCGTGGCTTCGAGCAGGTTGATTTGGTCGAGCGAGAGCCCGCCGCTGATGAAGTGGGCGTGGGCGTCGTTGAAGCCCGGCATGACCGCGCCGCCCTGGGCATCGATGACGGTGGTCTGGGCACGCTGCAGGCGCTGGATCTCGCGGTTCGAGCCGACGCGGACGACCTTGTTGCCGCGAATGGCCACCGCCTCGGCCATTTCGGTGGCCGCGCCGCCGGCGTAGACCCGGCCGTTGATGACGATCAGGTCCACCGCCGCGTCATCGTCGGCACGCTGCGCCCCGACGATCAGTCCGGCGATGAGCGTGACACCAACGATGCAGGCCACCAGATAGGCCGTGATGCGGGCTGCCATGAGCAAAGTCTAGCACTGTGCTAAAACGTCTGCGGAGGTTCAATGAAGATCGCGATTCTGGGCTCGGGCGCGGTGGGAGGCTATTTTGGCGCCAAGTTGGCGCGTGCGGGGCAGGACGTCACGTTCATTGCCCGGGGCGCCCACCTGGAGGCAATTCGCGCCAAGGGCCTGGAGGTGAGAAGCGCGAAGCTCGGCGATTTCAGCGTCGCGGCGGCGGCTGAAAGCGACACGGCGAAAGTGGGCCCGGTCGACCTCGTGCTGGTCTCGGTCAAGGCCTACGACAATGCGACCGCCCTGCCGCTGCTGAAGCCGATGATGGGACCGGGCACGGCGGTGCTGACGCTGCAGAACGGCGTTGACAGCGTCAACGACGTGGCCGCGGTCGTCGGCGACGGCCCGGTGCTCGGCGGCACCACCTACGTCGCGACGGCCCTCGAGGGGCCGGGCCTGATCGTCCAGACCGGCGTGCACCGCTCGATCATTTTCGGGGAGGTGTTCGGCGACTGCAGCCGCATCTCGCCGCGCGTGCAGGAGATCGCCGACATCTTCGCCATGGCCGACATCCAGGTGACACCGGTCGCCGACGCGCGCGTGCCCATCTGGGACAAGTTCGTGTATCTCGTCGCCTTCTCGGGTTTCACCGGCGCCGCGCGGCTGGCCATTGGCCACCTTTGGAAATATCCGCATGTGCAGGAGATGTTCTACGCCACGTCGCGCGAGATTGCGGCGCTCGCGAAGGCGGAAGGCGTGACAATCTCCGCCGATCGCTTCGAGACGCTCAAGACCTACATGGACAACATCCCGCCGACCACGCGCTCGTCGCTGCTGATCGATCTCGAGCAGGGCAAGCGGATTGAGGTGGAGGCGCTGCAGGGGGCGGCGGTCCGCCGCGCGCAGAAGCTGGGGGTGGCGGCACCAATCACGTCGACCCTGTACGCCGTCCTCAAGGCCTGGGAGTCAGGCCCCGTGAAGAGCTAGCGGGCGCTCTTGCGTTCGACTGCCACGCACAGCTCGCGGAGCGGGCGCGGCAGCAGGGGAAAGCTGTTCACCACGTGCGCGTAGTCGTCGCCGGTGAGACCGTAGAGCCGCGCGACGGTGGCGTTCAGCCGCGCGTACTCCTCGGGACCTGCCTCGAGACCAGTGTCAGCCAGCCCGCGCGAGAGTGCGGCAAGCCTGCGAAACGCCGGTGACTCATCCGGCGGCCGTGGCACGGGCAGGCGCGCCATCAACGCGGCGGTGACGTGGGTGGTGACATTGAGACGCACCAGGTAATTGGCGACCAGGCTGTTGAGCAGCCCCAGCAGGCACCACTGGGCGTCTGGCGTCAGGGGCGTCTTCAGCACGAACACGGTGTGGGTGGTCAGGGCGCCTTTGGGCAGCAGCCCGGCAATCAGCGTCAACCGGTTGGTGGCGCCGGCCACGTCGCGGTAACCAATGCGATCGCGATCGAAGCTCACCGCGGGATCAATCAATCGCGCGGCCGCGTCTCGAGGGATCGCGTGGGTGACGGCCGGGAGTTTCACCTGGAATGGCGCGAGGTGCTTGCCTTCAACAATCGGCAGCAGCGCCGGCAGCCCGCGGTGGCCTCTCGCCGTGTCCGTGCCGGGCATCCCTTTATGGGATGCCGGCCGGGGCGGTGCCGCCCGCTTGATGAAATGCGCGCGGTCGTCGGTGGCATTGAGCTCGCGGCCGAAGCGCGCGTGCCACCCGCGCGGGGAGCCAAGCGGCGGCGCCGAAGACGAGGCGCTGACCAGGATCGCCAGGGCCGTGGCCGACGCTACCGCCGGCACGGTGAGCTGCTCCGGGTCCCAGGCCTCGAGCCGCGAGCGCGACACGCTGAGCCACTCATCCCCGCGGTCGTGCCGAGGGTCGCTGGCGCACCGGTCGAGGGCGGCGGGGTCCTGGAGGCCGCCACGAAACCGCAAGACGTCAGTGCGCCCGCCAGTGGCGCCCGCCATCAGGATGAAGCGCACGCTGCGGTGAATCGGAAACACGCCGGCCCGGTTGTCGAGCCCAATCCAGGTATCGAGCGCGCACCGGTCGAACAGCCGTCGCCGCAACGCCGCGCTCCCGTGATCGGTGGCGATGCCCGACGGCAGGATGAGCCCGAACCGGCCACCGGCCCGCGTCAGCTGCAGGCTCCGCTCGAGAAACAACTGGTAGCGGTTCGCGTGCCCTTGGCCCTGGGCAGTGTAGACCCCCGATGCACTGAAGAAGCGGCGCACCGGAGCGGTCCGCGCGCGATCGGCGTCCCGGGCGGCCGCCGGGCCGCTGTCGGCGCGCAGCATGTCCCACGGCGGGTTGCCCAGCACCGCGTCGAACCCTCCGTCATCGCGCCGCCGCCCCGCGGCATCGAAGAACACTTCCGGGAACGCCAACTCCCAGTGGAACACCGCGTGGCTCGCCGCGACCTCGGCCGCGCGCCCCAGCCAGCGCGCCAACTGGCCGGCCGGCAGCGTGGTGGCGCCGCCCAGCGCGGCCGACAGCCATTCCCTGACGACCGCGCGTGGCGGAGCGGAACCTGGCCACAACGCCGCCGCGCACCAGGCATCGGCCGCGCGCGACCACGCTGCCAACGGGCCGTCGGTCGCCGCCAGCGACTCGAACAGCCGTTCCTTGTCGCGAACCGCCTGCAGCGAATCCGATGGTTCGCTCGCCAGGCGCAAGCGCTGTGGCAGCACCTGCGACACCACCGCCGAGACCTCATCAAACAGCGGCAGCGTTGCCGGACGAGTGGCGCGCGCGCGGACGGGCGATCGCGACAGGTCGGCGAGCCATCCACCGAGCAGGCTGTTGCCGGCCGCCAGGTGGTGATCGAGAAACGTCAGCGGCTTGCCGATCGCAAGGGTGGTCAGCCACAGCGACACGCGCGCCAGTTGCACCGCCGTCGGATTGAGGTCCACCCCGTACAAGCAGCGCTCGGCCACCTGGCGCCGCAGGTCGGCACGATCTCCCGGCGTCACCGCGCCCGCGTCCCATGTGCCATCAGCGACCAGCGCCTGCTCGCACTGGTCGGCCAGGTAGTGACACGCGGCCACCAGGAACGCGCCGCTACCCATGGCGGGATCGACCACGCGTAGCGCCAGGATCCCGGCCGCCGTTTGCCGCGCCACGAGTGGCTGCAGCGTGCGTCGCACCACGAACTCGGTGATCGATCGCGGTGTGTAGAAGCTGCCGGTGGCCTTGCGTTCGGTCGACGTGCGCCGCAGCACGATCCCGGTCCGGACGGCGACCGGCTCGTGCTCGAGCACGCGTTCGTACACCGCTCCGAGCTGTTCCACGCCGAGGTCGTGATACGCGATTCGCCGGCGTCCCGAGGCCGACCCGGTCGTGGCCAGCGCCAGCACCAACGTCCGCACCACGTCTTCCGGCACGCGCCGCCGCTCGGCCAGGGGGGCGTACCGCGGGGCGAACAGCCGCCCATTGAAGGCGGTCACGTCGAGGTCGCCGGCCCGGCAACCGGCATGCGCGATCCGCGCAATCGCCTGCAGCGCCGGCCAGAGCCCGCGCCCGGGTCCGGGCGCGATGCTTTGCTGGTAGAGCGCGTCGATGGTGTAGGCCTCGCGGTAGACCGGATGCCACACCGGCACCAGTCCGCGGGCTTCGGCAAAGAGCAGGAACAGCACGCGGTAGACGACGATCAGGGCTTGATCGTAGGGGCGTGCCGGGGCGGTTGGTCCACGGTCCTTTGACAGGGCCGATGCCAGCGCCGGCAGCGCCGCGAGCACGCCGTCGCCGAGTGCGTGGCAGAGACCGGCGCCATGGCGGCCCGATGCCTCGATGCGCGAGCGCAAGCCATTGACCCCGGCGGTCGCGACGATTGCCGGCGCTCCAGTCGTCTCCCACAACACCCGCGCGCCGCGCGGATCAGCAAGCAGCCGCGCAAAGTCGAAGTGCAACGTGTTGCGGGCCCACGGCCGGGTGCAGTCGACGACCTGCAACGATTGCCCGTTCGACACAAGTGCCCACCCGGCATCGACCCCGGTACCGCCGCGCACGGCATCGCGCCAGGCCGCGTCTGCCGGCGCCGCCCACGGCAACACGATCACCAGCGTCGGGCCGCCCTCGGTGGTGGCGAGCCCCACCAGCTTGTCGCCCAGTGGCCGCGTCGCCGGGGGCGGATACCCCAGCGACGCGAGCAGCGGCGCGACGGCGATGTCGAACACCTGCCGCGCGCCCGCCGACGGCCCCAGCGTTCGCGACACCGACCGCCACCACCGCACGACCTGCCGTTCAAAAGACGCGGCGGCGGCGGGATCCACGCCGGGCAGCACCTGCTGCTCGAGGTACCCGTGCGACAACAGTTGTCCGCTCACGCCGGGAATCATGGTTGGCGGCGCGGCGGCCAGATCGCGATGAGCCGCGGGTGTGAGGTGGGCGCGCCGGCCAGCCCCAGCGAGGCCGCCCGGCGCGCGAGCGAGGCGTCAACCGCGTCGGCCACTTCACGCCGTGACCGTGCCGAGACTTCGGCGCGCCGATCGAACAACGAGGCCTGGTGCAACGGCGGTGCCGAGGCCAGCCGCGAGCGGGCCGCCGCAATCCGGGCCAGCACCGGCTCGCGCATGGACAGCAGCCGCTGCGCCGGCGCCAGGCTGATCGCCGCGGCGCCAATAGCTGCGATGTTGTCCCGCCAGGCCTCGGCACGGTCGCGGCGGCGCAGCGAGACGCGCAGCGCGCGCGCGACCCGCTGCAGCATGCCGCCGGCCGGTCCCATCTGCGTCCATTCGACCACCGCGATCGCCGATCCCTGATCGTCACCCGCCCGCGGCCGCGCGTAAACCGGGCGTTCCGGCGCGATGGCGGCACGAACGGTTCGGCTTCGCTCGGTGGCGAGGCGCGCCCGTTCGGACGCCGCCTCCTCCACCCGCATCGAGGCGATCGCCCCGGCACGCGGTGACGGGAGGGGCGCATCGTCAAAGACTGCGCGCGCCATGTCGTCGTCGGTTGGCGGCGCCCACGCGCCGAGCGCGTGGTCCGCCAGCTGGCGCCGCTCGTCGAGGCGCTGCCAGACCGTGTCCTCCACGGTGCCGCGGTGCAGCAGGTGCACGGCATGGACGCGCCGTTGCTGGCCGATTCGATCGACCCGCCCCACGCGCTGCTCGAGGCGAACCGGATTCCACGGCGCTTCCAGGTCGATGACCAGGCGGCAGCGGTGGTGCAGGTTGAGGCCCTCGCCAGCGGTGTCGGTGGCGACGAGCACGTCCAGGCCGCCGCGCTGGAACTGCTGCACCACCTCCTGCCGCATGGCCGCCGGCACGCCGCCGTGGATCGCGCCGAGCCGGAAGGTCGCCGCCAACGCGTCGACGGCGGCGAACAGCGTGTCGCGGTACTCGGTAAAGACCACCGCGGGTTCGCCGGCGCGCCGCAGGAGGCGCCGCAGCCGGCGCAGCTTTGACGAGTCCGCCGCCGCGCGCTGCGCCAAGTCGATCAGCCGGTCGAGTTGGCGGCGTTCGGCGTCTTGATCGACCAGGCCGGGACACGCCAATGCGTCATCGGCCGCATCGCCGTCGCCATCCTCGACCTCGTCCCAGGCGAACGCGCCCTGCGCCGGCGCCGAAGGCAACCGGTCGCCCAGCAGTGCCCGCCGGCGGACCAACGTTCGGCCCGCCGCCGCGGCACTGGACGCAGCGCGGCGCGCCAGCGTAATGGCCACGAGTTGCACGGCGCGGTCCGCGTGCCCACGCGCCCGCCAGATGGCGCGGGTGTACGCCGCCGTCGCGCGCAGCAATTGGTCCTCATCGGCAGAGGCCACGATCCGCAGCCGATGGCTACGGCGATCGGCGGACCGGCCAACGTCGGTACGTCCGCGGCGAAAGACGACCAGTGGATCACCGTGCGCCCCGAGGCCCGCCAGGTAGTCGAAGGCGGCCTGGTCTCCCGAATGGGGCGTCGCCGACATCAGGACGAGCCACGGCGCCTGGCAGCCGAGGCGTTCGACCGCGCGGCCACGATCGCTCCCGGGCGTGAGGTGATGCGCCTCGTCGGCGACGATCAGGTCGAACGCCGCACCCTCGGCCGACGCGAGGATCTCCGGTCGCTTGACGAAGTCGATCGAGGCAACCACCAGCGCATGCGTGGCCCACGGGTTCACGCCCTGAGGGCGCGCCGCGACGCCAGTGATGATCGCGCCGTGATCGAGCACCATCGCCTGCAGGCCGAACCGGTCTCGCAACTCCGCGGCCCACGACGCGCGCAGTCCCGCCGGACAGAGAATCAAGGCGCGATCAACCAATCCCCTGGCGCGTAGTTCGGCCAGGATCAGGCCCGCCTGGATCGTCTTGCCGAGTCCCACCGCGTCGGCCAGCAACACGCGGGTGGCGCCGCGC
This sequence comes from Acidobacteriota bacterium, assembly GCA_041178345.1. Taxonomy (GTDB): domain Bacteria; phylum Acidobacteriota; class Vicinamibacteria; order Vicinamibacterales; family UBA2999; genus 12-FULL-67-14b. The sequence goes on from JBEGVQ010000079.1 coordinate 13,730, forward strand.
AGCACGGCCAGCGCCGGTTCCAGTTGGTACGCATGCAGGTCGAGCGTGGCGTCTGCCGCCGTCCACAAGCCGAGTGCCGGCCGCTCGTGAGCCATGGCGGCGAGCGCGGCGCGCAGAACGGTGCGGCGCTTTCGCTGACGGGGACGGTCGCTGTCGAGCGCGCGGGCGCGATCGAACGGCGTGATGGCCCGGAAGCGGCGGCCCATGTTGCCGGGGCCACGGCCTTCCAAGGTCAGGAGAGTGCAGCGTTCAAAGGTTTCGGTGCGCGCCACCGTCCAGCACTCGTCGCGCACCACCACCACGTCGCCTGGTCGCATGCCTGGCGAAGTGCAAACATCTCGCCCAGGGCGGATCCGCGCGATTCCTCGGAATAAGTCAAATGCGACTCAGCGGCGTCGCAGATCTTTCGATGCGCCCCTGCCGCTGGCGGCTCATTTATTGCGATCTGACGAAGCGGTGTGGAGCGCGTTGAAGAACAGGCGGAACGTGGCATGCGACTGTCCGCGGTGTTGAGGACGGAACCCGAACAGGATCGCGCGGCCACGTCCCGACTTGACCTCCACCATGGCGCCCTTGCCGGCGACAATGCCTTCGCCTTCGAGCCATCCGCTGAGGAGCACGCCGCTCTTCGCATACCGGCCAATCACGCGCGCGGTGGCTGCCGGTGCTGCCTCCGCCGGGAGCAGATCGTAGGCGCCGTTGAACGCGCAAAATCCCGCCGTCTCGCGCGGCACGCCGTACGTGAGCGGGTCCTCTTCCAGTGCGAGACTGATCACCGAGCCGGGGCAAAAGTATTCAGTGGGCGGCAGGCCCCGCGTTACGTCCTTCACCGGCGCCCCGAGCACGCCAATCGCAAGCTCGCTCGCCGAGTCGAGCGCCACCAGCGTCCCGCCCTCGGCGACGAACTGGCGAAGCGCCTCGGTGCCCTCCGTGCCGAGGCCGCCGACGTACTCCGGCGGCATGGTTCCGGCCGGATGTCCGGTGATCATGCGATCAGCGGGCATGTCGGGAAGCACGATCGCGTCAAATCGCGCGCGCAGCCCGCCGCGACGGATGTCAGCGTCGGCAATGTTCCCGAATGGGAACTCGTATTGTTCGAGCAGCCACCGCGTCCAGCCCTCGTCGATGCTCTCGACCCACGGCTTGTAGAGCGCCACGCGGGTGTGGCCGAGCGGCCGTGACCCTTGGGGCGGCGGACCGGCCGACGCGGTGACGCGCAGGCCGAGGTCCCGCGCAATTGCCTCGACCGCTTCGCGAACGCCCTGGCCTTCGTTCACCACCAGCGCTCCAGGCTGATAGGTGTGACCCTCAATGGCGATCGCCGCGGCTGACCACGCGACGTGCGCGCCCGACTTGAGCAGGCGGTTGATCGCGAGGCTGGCGCCGTTGCCGCGTCCGTCAACGACATAGAAGGATGGCCTGCGGGTCTCGCCCCACACCCGCGCCGGCGCGATGACGGCGCGATCGAGGCGGGTGGTTGCCGGCGGCTCGAAATGCTGGTCGATGCGATCGACCTTCACGTTCATCTGCAGCGGCAGCGTCCATCCGGCGACGTCGTACGGCCGGTCGACCGGCGCGCCCGGTGCCGCCCGCCGCACCGGGTACTGCTGGGTCTCGAGCAGGGTCTTGGCGTAGGCACGAAACGGCTGCGCCATCAGGATGATGTCGGTGCCTCGCGGGTACACCGTCTCGGCGACGCGAAACGGTTCGACCGCCCGGCGGATCTCGACCGCGCCCTCAATCAGCAACTGCCCGAGCTTGCGCGCGGCATGCGGGTCGAACTGATCGGGCGGGATGATGAACGCGAACGGCCCGCCCTTGAGCCCCAGCTCGATCTGCCGCCGGCCCATGCGATAGAAGTTGCGCACCAGTTCCTCGCGGTAGCGCGCCGCCGCGCCCAGCAGGCCGCGCGTCGCCGACAGGTTGTAATCGACGATGTCGCGCAGCCGCCAGAGGCCGCCTGGCCAGGGATTGGGGAAGGTGGTGGTGGCCGAGTGATCGGGAAAGCCGCGGCCGCCGATCAGTTGATCCGCGGCGACCGTGATCGGCGTGGCGACGCGGACGCTGGCGGCTTCGGTGAGCAGCGTCACCGTGTTGTGGCCGAGCGGCGCCGAGTCCTCGTAGCCGGGCCAGTAGTAATCGTAGAGGGCGTTCTGCAGGACGCCGCGGTGTCCGTCTTCCTCGAGAGCCAGGGCCATGGCATGACCGAGCAGGCCCGCGGTGCGCCACATCAGCGGGTCGTAGTTGCGATCGATCGGGTCGGCGTTGGGCGGCACGAAGTAGCGCGCGCCGCGCGGTCCCATCTGGTGCATGCTCAGGAACACCTGCGGATGCCAGCGCCGATAGAAGAAGTCCGCGAGCGCGCGGTTCTCGGCCATGTTCATCATGAACGAGTCGCGGTTGAGGTCGTGGCCGACGTAGCGGTGGTACAGCCACGGCATGCCCGTGCCCTCGAACTCGCTGCCCTTCCACTGGCGATACCAGTCCACGGTGATGGCGTGGCCATCGGGGTTGAGTGACGGAAACAGGATCAGCACGACGTTGCGCAGCGACCGAAGCACGTCGGGATCCTGGGAAGTCGCCAGCGAGTAGAGCAGCTCCGGCGCGGCCTGCGTGGCGCCGATCTCGGTGGCATGAATGCTCATGCCAAGCGCCACGATCACGGGTTGGCGCGCGGCGAGCGCCATGGCCGCCGGTTCCTCAATCGTCCGCGGATCGGCGAGCCACCGGGCGCGGGTGCGAATCTCTTCGAGCCGGGCGATGTTCTCCGGCGCTGACACCACGGCTGCGATCAGCCGGCGCCCTTCGGTGGAGGGACCCGCGTCCACGATCTCGACCCGGTCCGATGCCGCCGCCACCGTCGCGAAGTACTTTTCCAGGCCGGCCCAATCGACCAGTTCGCGGTCGGCGCCCATCCGAAAGCCGAACGCTGCTTCCGGGCTCTGGATCCCCGTGGTGGCCGGCGCCTGCGCGCCGAGTGGGATCCCGAGGCCCAGGGCGAACAGGAGAGCGACAGGGCGTGCCCGCATGACGCGCGATCTTACTCGACGAAGAAAGCGGGGTGCCGCCGCGGCACCCCGAGAGGGACGAGAGGAAAGGGTCGGTCGGCTTACTTCGCGTCGCTCCGCGCAACTCATCCCGATGGTACGCGTTACGCCGGCGTTCGAGCGACGGCGGCACCGCGCCGGCCCGGCCGCGACCCCACCAATCACGTGCCGCCACTTACAGATGTGCAACGCCCCCCCCCGGCGAACGCCTGCCAGCGCTTCTTCCCGGGGTGGTACTGATTTCCCGGTCTGGCATACGGGTTGCGTCTACCCGGTCATGATCGTCAGCTATCTAGGCACCAAGGGCGGCACCGGTACCACGACGCTTGCCGTGAACGGCGCCGCGGATATCCGCCGGTTGACCCGCAAGCCCACGGTGATCGTCGACCTCAAGACCGGCCCGGGCGACGTCTCGCTGTTCCTGGGCCTGCGGCCGCGCCACTCGGTGCTGCAGGCGATCGCTCACCTCTCGTGGATGGATCCCGGCGCGGTGTCGAAGTATGTCGCCCATCACGAGTGTGGACTGCACGTGCTGGCGGCCGGCGACGACTTCGGGCGGCCCGCGCCGCGTGATGTCGATGGCATCGAGCAGATGTTGCGGTGTCTCAACGCCCTCTACGACTTCGTGATTGTCGACGTCGGCAGCACTCTCAGCACGTGCGGCGTCACGGCGCTGCAGTTGTCGGAGACCGTGATGCTGGTGGCCAATCCCGACGTGCCGTGCCTGCGCAACCTGCAGCGGCTGATCGATGCGGTGAAGCTCACGGGCGTTGGCGGCGACCGGCTGAAGATTGTCCTCAACCGCGCCTCGGAGTTCGGGGTGCTGTCCACCGGCCAGATCGAACGCGTCCTCGGGCTGGGCATCGACCACAGCGTCATCAGCGACTACCGTACCGTCGCCTCCGCCGTGAACTCCGGCGTCCCGGTGTCGGCGCTGCGCAGATCGGCGGAGCTGCACCAGCAACTGGACGCGATGGCCCGCGCGCTGTGCGGCGCGCCCGCCGGCCGGGGGCGGCCCGGCGCCGACCCCGCCGGATAGGACGAAGCCGGGGTCGAAGCCCGGCACCAGCTCTAAGCGGGCCTGGCGAACTCGGCCGTCACCTTGGTGGTGATCCCGCCGCGCGCCGTGAAGTCGCCGATCACGGTCATCCGGACCGGGGCGCATGCCCCCACCAGGTCGTCCAGAATCTGGTTGGTGGCGGCCTCGTAGAAAATTCCCTTGTTCCGGAACTCCAGCAGATAGTATTTGAGAGACTTGAGTTCGAGGCAGCGCGCCGCCGGCACGTAGCGGATGCGGATGATGCCAAAGTCGGGGAGGCCCGTCTTGGGGCACATCGACGTAAACTCGGGGCAGTCGATCGCAATCTCGAATTCGCGCTCGGGCCGCGGGTTGGGAAACGTCTCGATGGTCGATGCGGTAGACATGGTGATCAGTCTACGGCAAAAGAATGCAGTCGGTGGCCCCAGAGCCACCGGCGGTGGCGCAGCGGACCGGCGGCGATTGACAGCCCCCAAGGTCGGGGTTAGCATACTCGCCGCTTAACACTGACCCTGGGGGACACGATGGACGAAGCCCGAAGGATGGGCAAGTCGGAGCTCTTTTCGCACTTCGCCGAACGGTTCGACGTCAAGCGCACGCAGTCGCGTGAATTCTTCGACGAACTGGCGGTTCTTTGCGAGAAGGAGCTGAAGCGCACCGGAGAGTTCGTCATCCCCGGCATGGTGAAGCTCGTCGTGCAGCATCGCAAGGCCCGCACCGGGCGAAACCCGGCGACCGGCCAGCCAATCGAGATCGCGCCGAAGACCGTCGTCAAGGCGCGAATCGTCAAGCAGCTGAAGGACGCGATTCTCCCGAAAAAACCGAAGTAGGTGCGGGTCTGGAGACCCGCCCGGGTGACGACTGGCGGGGGAGCTACTGCTTGATCTTCCGCGCCAGCTCCCGAATCTCCAGTCGTTCAATCTTGAACTTTAACGTGCTGAGCGGCACGCCCAGGTAGCGCGATGTCTGCGTGACGTTCCAGGCGTTGCGCTCGAGCGCGCGTACCAGGAAGTTGCGCTCGAACGTGCCGAGCGCCCGATCCAGCAGGCTGGTGTCCGACTTGGTGCGGTCGAGCTCGACGACGTGAAACTCGAAGGGCAGGTCTTCGTCGGTAATCCACTCGTGGTCCGACACCGCGACCAGCCGCTCGACCAGGTTCTCGAGCTCGCGGATGTTCCCCGGCCACCAGTAATGCGACAGCATGCGCAGGGTTGACTCGGCGATGCCGCGCACCGGCTTGTGGAAGCGCGCGCTGTAGCGGCGGATGAAGAAGTCCACCAGCACCGGCACGTCTTCGATGCGCTCGCGCAGCGGCGGCAGCCGCACCGGGATCACGTTGATGCGATAGAACAGGTCTTCGCGGAACGTCCCGTCCTTCACCGCGCGCTCGAGGTCGACATGGGTGGCGGCGATCAGCCTGAACGAGGTGCGCACCGCGCGTGTGCCCCCCACCCGCTCCACTTCGCCTTCCTGGATCGCCCGCAGCAGCTTGGCCTGCAGGTCCAGCTTGAGGTCGCCAATCTCATCAAGAAAGAGCGTGCCGCCGTTAGCCAGCTCGAACTTGCCGATGCGCTGCTGGATCGCACCGGTAAACGCGCCCCTCTCGTGGCCGAACAGCGTGCTCTCCACCAGCTCGCGTGGGATGGCGGCCAGGTTGACCGCCACAAAGGGCGCCTCGGCGTTGACCGACTCGCGGTGCAGCAGCCGCGCGACCATCTCCTTGCCGGTGCCGCTCTCGCCGAGCACCAGCACCGTGGCCGACAGCTTGGCGACCTTGTGCACTGTCTCGAGCACGTCCTTGAGCGCCGTGCTGGGGCCGGTGATGAAGTCGCGCGCGGCGGCGTCGCCGGCCGCATCCTGCAGCGTCAGCACGTGGCGGTTCAGGTCCTGGCGTTCGCCGGCGTGCCGGACGAGCGCCCGGAACACGTCGGGGTCGGCGTCTTTGGTAAGGAAGTGATACGCGCCGAGCTTGATGGCGCTGACCGCCGAGTCGACGTCGGGACCGGCCGACGTCATGATCACCTCGACCAGTGGGAAGTTCTCGCGCACGACCTGCAGCAGGTCGAGGCCGCCGAGCGCCGGCAGGTGAATGTCGGCGACCAGCACGTCCACTTCCTCGCGGTCCATCAGTGCCAGGCCGGCTTCGGCCGATGACGCGCGAATCACCCGGTAGTCGCGCCGCAGCGTCTGCGACAGGCGCTCGCGCGCCTCGTCCTGGGCATCGATCACGAGCACGGTTTTTCGACGCGCCGACATCGGGTGGAGTATAACGGGGTCTGCCCCCGAGACGAGATTGCCGTGGGGGCCTGACCCCTATGACCAGCTTGTGGATTGTCGCCGTGGTGGCGTTGGCGGTGGCTGTCGTGGCATATGTGCAGTCGCGACGGACCGCCCGTCAGCTGGCGCAGATTACCGAGATGTACTGGCAGCTCAAGTTCGACCAAGGCGAGCTGAAGGCCAAGGTGGATCCGGCCGCGCCAGCCGCCCCTAAGCCCAAGGAAACGTTCGTCCCGCTGACGCAGCTGAAGCGCTGACCCTGGAACGCTTGACTGGTCGTTCAATTCCGAGCGACATTGAGGGTTGGTCTTATGGCAAACGAATACGACGTTGTAGTGATTGGGGCGGGCACGGGCGGCTACGTGGCGGCCATTCGCGCCGCGCAGCTGGGCCTCAAGGTGGCGGTGGTCGAGAAGCAGAAGTCGCTGGGCGGCACCTGCCTGATCTGGGGCTGCATTCCCACCAAGGCGCTGCTTGAACACGCGCACGCGCTCAAGCTGGCGCAGAGCGCGAAAGAGTGGGGCCTGACCGGCGTCGATGGCGCCGCGGTCGGCATCGACATGGTCGCCGTGCACGCCCGCAAGGACAAGATGATCACCGGGCTGACCGGCGGCATCGAGATGCTCTTCAAGAAGAACAAGATCGACTGGATCAAGGGCACCGCCCGTCTTAAGGGCAAGCAGGGCGTCGAAGTGACCCTGCACGATGGAACGAAGCAGAACCTCTCCGCCGGCAAGGAGATCATCGTCGCCACCGGCTCGGCGCCGCGCGGCGTCCCCGGGATCGAGGTCGATCGCAAGAAGATCATCTTCAGCGACGAAGCCATCCACCTCGCGTCCGTGCCGAAGTCGATTGCGATCATGGGCAGCGGCGCCGTGGGGGTCGAGTTCGCGTCGATCTTCAAGAGCTATGGCAGCGAAGTCACCATCATCGAGCTGCTGCCGCGGCTGGTGCCTGGTGAAGACGAGGCGGTGTCGGCTGAACTCGAGCGCATCTTCAAGAAGCGCGGCATCAAGGCGTTGACCGGCGCGAAGGTCACCGCCGCGACGGCGGGCGCCAAGGGCGTCGACCTCGAAGTCGAGACGCAAGGCAAGTCGCAGAAGCTGAGCTTCGAGCTGTTGCTCGTGGCCACCGGCCGCGGCCCGGTGACCGAGGGCCTCGGTGCCGAGGCGCTCGGCCTCAAGATGGATCGCGGCTACGTGGTGGTCGATTCCCTGTTCAGGACCAGCGTCCCCGGCATTTCCGCGATCGGCGACGTGATCACCATGGGCGGCCCGCACTACCAGCTCGCGCATCTGGCGTCGGCGGAAGGGATTGTGCTCGCCGAGCGGATTGCCGGCCAACCCGTGCAGCCGATCAACTACGACCATGTGCCGCGCTGCACTTACACCGAGCCGGAGATCGGCAGTGTCGGCCTGACCGAGGCGCAGGCCAGGGAGAAAGGCTACGACGTTCGCGTCGGCTCGTTCCCGTTCCGCGCCCTGGCGCGCGCCCGCATGGCCGGCGAGACCGACGGCTTCGTGAAGATTGTCGCCGACCAGAAGTACGACGAGATCCTGGGCGTGCACCTCATCGGCCCGCGCTCGACCGAGCTCATTGCCGAGGCGGTGATGGCGCTGCGCATGGAAGTGACCGTCGAAGAGCTGATCAAGACCATTCACGCGCACCCGACCATGTCGGAAGCGGTGGGCGAAGCCGCGCACGCCGCGCACGGCGCCGCGATTCATCTTTAAGGGAAGCGGGCCCGGGGGCCTAGGGGCTTGAGCCCTACGCCCTTAGGCGCTTCAGCCCCTAAGCCGGTAGCGAAGGTAGTTATGTCCACACCCGTAGTCATGCCCCAGATGGGCGAGTCGATCGCCGAAGGCACCATCGTCCGCTGGATCAAGAAGGTCGGCGAGTCGGTGGACCGCGACGAACCGCTGTTCGAGATCTCCACCGACAAGGTCGATGCCGAAATCCCGTCGCCTGCCGCCGGTGTCCTGATGGACATTGCCGTGAAGGAAGGCGAGACGGTGCCGGTGAACAGCGTCGTGGCGACGATCGGCGCGGCCGGAGAGAAACCGGCGTCGGCCGCGGCCGCTGCGGCGACCAGGCCCTCTGAGAAGGCGGATGCGACCGGTACGCCGGGAGCGGCAGTTGCGGCGCCCGCGTCACCGTCCACCACCAACCCCCCGGCCGTGGCGGCGCCGCCGGCGCCTGAGCTGCAACCCCACGACGCCGA
>JBEGVQ010000080.1:0-3098 GCA_041178345.1 Acidobacteriota bacterium
AGGGCGCTGGAAGAGACCGCGCGCACGCGCCAGGTGATCGTGTTCACCCACGACGAACGCCTGCCAGAAGCGGTCCGGCGCCTCGGCATCGAAAGCCGCATGTTCATGGTGACCCGGCGTCCTGGGTCAGTGGTAGAGGTGAGGAAGTCGCTCGATCCCGTGCGCGCGCATATTGAGGATGCCCTGGCGCTGGTACACACCACCGACCTGCCGAGTCCCGTGCTGCGGCGAACTGTCCCTGGCTTCTGTCGTGCGGCGCTTGAATCCGCCTTCATTGGCGTAATCCGCCGGCGTCAACTGCTGGCCGGCAAGACCCACGGCGAAGTGGACGAGGCCCTCGCCAAGGGCGGGAAGCTGACGCCGCTGGCCGCCCTCGCGTTCTTCGACGACCGCGAGCGGGGCAGCGAAGTAATGGCCCGCCTGAACAAGTACGGCAGCTGGGCCGGTGACGCGTTCAAGCAGTGCAACGAAGGCGCGCACAAGGAATACGCGGGCGACCTGAAGATGCTGATCAACGACACGGAGAAGCTGGCCGAAAGGATCCAGCTGCTCTGACGATGCAGCACGCCGACGTCGTCATCGCCGCGCGCAACCTGATGGAGCGCATCGACCCCGCCACGGCCGGTCTCTGGCCTCGCGCTACTGCCTTGCTCGCACGACAAGCACTCGAGGCCGCGCTCGACGATTTCTGGAAGGTCCGCGCACCTGGGATGGAGCAGTGCTCGATGCGGGCACAGTTGCTGTGCCTTCCGCATTACCTGGGTGATGAGGAGATGGCGGAGCGAGTCTCGTACGCGTGGGCAGGGCTTAGTGGCGCCTGCCATCAGCATCCCTATGAGCTGCCGCCAACGTCGGTGGAGTTGCTGGGGTGGCTGGGGACGGTGGAGGAGCTGGTTACGCATGTTGCTATTGCACAATCCTGACGACGATGGCATCGTCGTCCTTGGAGAGGCGTAGGTTTCACCATGAGCATCGAAGAGCTTGAGGCGGCGGCGTTGAAGCTGGAACCGAAGTCGCGCGCTCGGCTGGCGGAAGTGCTTCTGGAGAGCCTCGATCAGCTGTCGCCTGAGGAGAACGCCCGTATTTGGGCCGAAGAAGCCCAGCGGCGGTTAGCCGCCCTGGATGACGGGACGCTCAGCAGCCAGCCGGCCGATGACGTCTTCCGCGAGGCCCGCACGCGGATCTAGGCCATGCGCGTCACGTTCAACGAGCTGGCCACCCGCGAGCTCAACGACGCGGCGCAGTATTACGAACAGGAACAAGCCGGGCTGGGGGCCTCGTTCATCAACGAGGTTGAGCGATGCACCAGTGAAGTGCTCTCATTCCCTCAGGCTGGGACCCCTGTCCGTGGCTCGATCCGGCGGCGCCTCTGCCAACGGTTCCCTTACGGGCTGCTTTACACCGCCGCCGGAGACGAGGTTCGAATACTCGCGGTGATGAACCTCAGGCGGCATCCCGGATACTGGGTTGGTCGCACTTGAATCCAATCGGCCAAGGCCCGCAAGCATCGAGCCAACGCTTGCACTGTTTCCGGTCCACCGGAAGGGTCGAATAACAGAAGGTGAAGCCATGGACGACAAGATTCCGGGCGTACATTCGGATTCCGACATTCTCGGGGGCACGCCCGTCTTCGTGGGCACCCGGGTACCGGTTCGGGCGTTGCTCGACTATCTCGGACATGGCCGCCCCCTGGCCGAATTTCTCGACGACTTTCCGACGGTGGGGAAGGCCTCAGCCATCGGTGTGCTCGAGCACATGAAGCAGCTCGTGGCTCATGCGCCTGGTTCCCGGTGAATGTTTCCCGAAGCAGCTGAAACGCCTGCCTCCGCCGCGCCGAGATTCGAGCGCTACATCGGCATCGACTACTCAGGCGCCAAGGTCGCCACCGCCAGCCTCAAGGGCCTGCGCGTCTTCGTGGCCGGCGGGTCTACACCGTCGGTCGAAGTGCCGCCGCCACTCGGTCCCCGGAAGTACTGGAGTCGCCGCGAAATTGCTCTCTGGCTGGTCGAGCAGCTGTCAGCAGATCACCCGACCATCGCCGGCATCGATCACGGCTTCTCGTTTCCGCTTGCCTACTTCGAGAAACACAAACTGCTTCTCGACTGGCCGGCCTTCCTGGACGACTTTCAACACCATTGGCCCACCGACGAAGACCACACCTCCGTGAACTTCGTTCGCGACGACGCAGTGGGCAACGGCGCCGCGCGGGCGGGTGATACCCGCTGGAAACGCCTCACCGAGAAACGCGCCGGCTCGGCCAAGTCGGTGTTTCACTTCGATGTGCAGGGCTCGGTGGCCAAGTCCACCCACTCGGGACTGCCGTGGCTGCGGTATCTCCGCCAGCAGGTCACCAGGCCGCTCCACTTCTGGCCGTTCGATGGATGGGACATTCCCGCCGGATCGTCCGCGGTCGCCGAGGTCTATCCAAGGTTGTGGAACCGGCAGTTCCCGCAAGTGGAAGGCCGCACCGCCGATCAGCACGACGCCTGGGTGGTGGCCGAGTGGCTGCGCGCGGCAGATATCGATGGCCGCCTCGCTCTGGCACTGTCGCCACAGTTGGATGCCAGTGAGCGAAGCGTCGCGGAGATCGAGGGCTGGATCCTGGGCGTGGAATAGGCTCAGGCGGGCAATGTCACCTGCGCTGCCAGTGTTGCCGACTAGTGCGTCGGCGCCTGCCGGCGCTGCATCCGCTCAAGTCGCTCCAGTGCGCGAATGCGCCGGTTGTGGTCCTTGACCAGCGCGTACAGAAGCTTCTGGTCTGCAGCCCGCTCCTTCTGGCCCTCTTGCGCCTTGCGTTCCATGAACTGCCGCAAACCGTCGATTCGCTCCAGCGCGAGCTTCAGATCTCCGCGCAGTTCATCCCGGGTCACGTCGATCCGGGTGTTCAGTGCGTCGAGCCGGTCCTCGACGCCCTCCATCCGGCCGCTCAGCCGGTGCGAGTCCTCGCCGAGCCCGTCGACCTTGGTTGTGAGTCCTCCAACTGTGGTCGTCAGACCGTGGACCGTGGTCGTAAGGGCTCCAACGGTTGTCGTCAGACCCCCGACCGTGGCCGAGACGGTCTCCACCTTGGTCGTGAGATCTTCGACTTTGGTCGTGAG